>JAGXAR010000071.1 GCA_018971525.1 Nitrospirota bacterium | reverse complement strand
TCGTCATAGGGGACGAACTTCGCCATGCCCTTATCCGCACACACCTTGGTCAAGGCCGCGGTCAACGTCGTCTTACCGTGGTCCACGTGCCCGATCGTCCCGATATTCACATGCGGCTTCCGCCGCTCATATTTCGCCTTCGCCATACCTTACTCCCTTTTCTATAAATCCCCAGAAGCACTATCCCATCGCGCTCACTTAGCGCGCAGATTGAGCAAGCTCTGATTGGAGCCCACGACGCGGATCGAACGCGTGACCTCGTCCTTACCAAGGACGTGCTCTACCAACTGAGCTACGTGGGCCATGACTTCACGCTTTCCCCTGTCGTGCCCATCGTATACACTCCGGGTCGAGCAAGCTCGGTTTGGAGCGGGCGATGGGATTTGAACCCACGACAGCCAGCTTGGAAGGCTGGAACTCTACCACTGAGCTACGCCCGCCCGTTTTCTTTCCACATTCCACAGGACACAATTCCAATCTCGCACTCACTAAAGCCTTAGACTCCCAGGTTGCACAAGCCTGATGTGGTGGGCAGGCAAGGATTCGAACCTTGGAAGCCGATGGCAACAGATTTACAGTCTGCCCCCTTTGGCCACTTGGGTACCTGCCCGAAACACTCTGCACTCTGCACAACAAATCCAAGTGCTCAATTATGATTGTCTTCTTCATCCGCATGATGAAAAAAGAAGAGCAGGCTGGTCCGCGCACATCTCCCCCCTCCTTATAAAAAGGATGAAAGCGGTGAGCCGAGGACACAGCCTTGTTCAGGAAACGCTCGATTCTATTGATGAAGTCTGGCGATGTCAAGACCCAAAAGCAGAATTATCTTGTTTTTTTCTCCGACACCCACTCATCTGCCGGAATCTTCCTGGCACCATGCTGCCAGGCCCTATCTTTTTTATGTTTGCCTTTCTCGATACCGGATTGCCGAGCGAAGCTCACTTGTCCCGAACACCTCGCAGACATTTCATGGGCTTACGGAGATACGCCCTGGCTATCCGCACTGACCGTACCGCTCAAACCCTTGCCCTGAACCAGAAAATGTTCCCGTCGCACGCACCAGGAGGCTGGATGAAAATCCCATGACATCCTTCATAAGTACCGCTGCTTCCTGTTCCGACAAACGCGATGCAGGGGCCAAGTAGCGCTTTCGAGCAATGGCCCGCTCAGCAGGATCTTCCGGTTCGTAGTAGCCACGGAGAGTGCCTTCTCGACCGGCAATCCTGAGCCGACGCACCCACTCATCCTGACTCTTCCCTGATTTCTGAATTGATCGTCCTGTGCTGCTCGTCAACTCCAATTGGTTCCACACGATCCATCCAATAAACACCGCCCATGTTTCGTTGAGGGCCTCCCAGGATTCACGCTCGGTCAGAAACCGCTCCTCAGTTTCACCCTTCCTCTGCACGACCGGTGTGATCAGCACCGCACCATAGCGACAGGCCTGCTGGGCCCTCGCAAAAGCGAGCACTGGATCCGGCACACCCTCGGGCGATGCCTCAGCCACTGTCACCAGGTGGTCAATATAGGCGTGGAATAGTTCGTGATAGAGCGTTTCGATCTCTGCATGAGTAAGTCGTCCGAGCGGGCGCAACGTGGCCCCGGCTCCATTAAAGGACAGCACACGATTGAGCACCATCCGATGCTCTCCTAGATGATATTCGGCGGCATAGCTGTGCAAGTCGTCGAACTCAAACCGAACGAAGCTCGGCGGAACTGCCTTGAGGAACTTCGTCGGGAGACCCAGCGCGTGAGCCTCACTGAGCAATTGACGCCACATCCGGTCGGTTAACGGCAGACGCTCCTCCGACATCCCCGCATTCGGCGCGAGAAGGAGTCCCCCTATAAGAAGACCCATCGCGACCACTCTGCTCAACGCACGCACCATCGATATTGATCCGCTTCGAGGCTGGGAGGATTATCTCAGGAGAGATGGTCACACATAGCGATCATCGCGAGAATACCAGTCAGGCCGCCCGCCTTCTTCCACCAGGACTAGCTGATCCAGCAGCGCAGGTGAGACCGGGTCCAGAAAACGGGACGGCTTCGACAGCAGCATGCCGCTTCCCTTATCAAACACATTGATCGGGTATGTCAGGTACAGATGCCGCTTGGCTCTCGTCACAGCGACATAGAACAGCCGCCGCTCTTCTTCCAGCTCCTCATCGGCAATGAACGAGTATACCGACGGGAACCTTCCGTCCACGATCCAAATGACAAACACGCATTGCCACTCAAGCCCCTTGGCGGAATGGATCGTGGACAACACGAGTCGTTCGTCGTCGCGATCGGGCGCTTCGACCCCAGTGGCGCTCCCATCGGGCGGCTCCAGCGCGAGGTCAGACAAGAACGTTTCGACCCCCTGGTACCCCTCCGCAATCGTATGCAAATGATCCAGGTCCCGCGTGCGCTTAGGATAGTCGTCGTACTGCGCCTTGAGAATCGGCAAATAGTACTCATAGATATGATTCACCTGCTCGGCCGGACGCAGATCTCCGGCCCCGGCAAGACTTTCGAGCGTCAGGGCTAGATCCCTAAGCCCTTTCCCAGATCTCCCCGGCATTTCACGAAGGGTTTGGTAGGGATTGTCCGATTTCACGAGCGCGGCCATGACATCCTGCGCCTTCTTTGGTCCCACACCTTCGATGAGCATGAGCACCCGATGCCAACTGACTGCATCCAAGGGATTAGCCACCACGCGCAAGTGAGCCAGCAGATCCTTGACGTGAGCGGTCTCGATGAATTTGACCCCGCCGCGCTTGATAAACGGCAGCCCGTGACGCGAGAGCTCGATTTCAAGATCGAACGAATGAAAGCTCGACCGAAACAACACCGCCATTTCGCCAAGGGGAACCCCTTCCTCCCGCAACTCCAGAATCTTCTGCGCTATGAAACGCGATTGGGCATTTTCCCCCGCCGCTTCCACCAGAACCGGTAACGGCCCATCAAGCTTCCTCGTAAAGAGATGCTTGGTGTACTTCTCCGTCGCCTCTTCAATAACGGTATTCGCGAGATTCAGGATCGGCTGGGTGCTGCGGTAATTCTCTTCAAGCTTATAGATGGAGGTGCCAGGGAAGAGCGAGGGGAATTCCATGATGTTCTTGAACGTCGCGCCACGGAACGCATAGATCGATTGCGCATCGTCGCCGACGACCATCACGTTCTGATGGGTGGACGCAAGATGCCGGATAACATCCGCCTGCAAACGGTTGGTGTCCTGATACTCATCCACCAGAATGTACCGATAGAGGGACGAAATGGTCCGACGGATCGCTTCGTCCTCCATTACGAGCCGCCGCAGCAACACCAGCAGATCGTCATAATCCACCAGCTGGCGCTGACGCTTCGACGCCTGATATCCCCGCTGCAACTGACCCAGTGCCTCCAGATGGTCCGCAAAATGATTGAACTCTTCGACAACGATCTCATCGAGCGAGCGCAACGTATTCTCGGACTTGCTGAACATCTCCGCGATCGTGGCTTTGCGAGGAAACCGTTTATCTTTTTCGTTCAAGCCTAGTTGCGCCCGAACCAAAGCAATCAAGTCCTCGGCGTCACCCCGATCGAGAATGGTGAAGCCCGGCTCAAGCCCGATGGACCGACCATACCGCCGGAGCAACATATTGGCCACAGAGTGGAATGTGCCACCACGGACACGTTCGCTGCGTGAGCCGATCAGTTCACCGGCCCGTTCGAGCATTTCCTGCGCCGACTTTCGCGTAAAGGTCAGAAGCAGAATGTGGGACGGATCGATCCCCGAGTCGATCAAATAGGCCACGCGGTAGACCAAGGTCCGGGTCTTGCCGCTGCCTGCCCCGGCGATGACCAGCGATGGCCCTTCGCCCGCGGTGACGGCCGCAAGCTGCTGGGCATTCAACGCCGCAGCATAGTCAAGAGAGAGACCGGGGGGCGGCCCCTGGTCCAGCGATCGCTTGAGCACGTAGGGAGTGATGTCTCGGTTCATGCAGGTAGCTCACGAAGTGGTCGGGCTGTATAACATACTGAGGTAGCCCTTTCAAACGAACCGACCGCATCCGCCAACGACTGACCAGTCGACAAGCTTACCACGCAGACGGCCCTTGGAGAGCGAGTGAGAACCTGTATATAATGGCGCTCGTTTTTTTGCGAGGTCATTGTGGGAACGTTAAAGAATCCTTATAGCGAACAACTCCGCGGGATTGCCGAATTAATATTGGCCGTCGCCGGCGAATCCGTGACCGTCATGAAACGGAACGCTCCCGAGCGGGCCTTGAAGTTGAAACGGCAAGATGAGTGGGGCATCTACCTTGAGTTTCTCAAGGTCATGTTTAATCTCACCGACCGGCTCTCCGTATTGTTTTTGCCGATCAAAGAACAACCTCAGTTCATGGACAGTCTCGAGGATGCCGTCACACTCCAATTGAAGAACTTGCTCGAACCGGCATTCGGTTCCGGAGCCGACCAAACTGAAATCATACTCACGGTCGGTACGACGGTTGCGGAGAGTCGGCAAGCCTATGAGCGGTACCGGTTCCTCGTCACTGAAAACAATCCCGTGAAGGACGAGATGTTGAATGACTTTGGCGGACGAGTCGCCGAAGCGATGGGAATCACAGGGAATGCGCAAGTGTCCGCCGCTGCAACGCTCTGCGCGAGCGCCGTGATTCCGGCTATCAAGGCCATTTTGGCCGGAGACACACCTCCAACCATCGCGGTCGGTGCAGCTGCCCCTGTGGCGGCCGATACAACGTCCGCACCACCACCCCTCGCGACGCCCGGGTCTCAAGGCCCGGCAGGGGCCGAAATTAAATTGGTGAGCGTGATGTCGACTGTGGCGGGAGAAGAAGTGGAAACTCGGTGGGGGCTGCACCCTCGATTCCGACAAGATCTCTCTCCGGATGACGCACAACAACTCACCAAACTGATGAACCGAGTTGCAAAAATCCTTGGAGAACGGTATGCCTCCGTGGCATTCTCCGACGAGTGGACATCCTGGCATAAAGCCGGTCACGCCTGATCGCTCTCACCAATCGAGCTTAGGCCGTCACTCACGACAACCCCGATTTCGACATCAGCAACGAGGAGGTGCAGTGGATACTCCGCAGATAGCAGATACTTCATCACAGACCATTCCATCCGGTCTCTCACGTCTTATGGAAATAGCACATAACATTTGGTGGAGTTGGACTCCGGAAGCCCGGCGGCTGTTTGAACATATCGATCCAACTCTCTGGGTTCTGACTCACCACAACCCCGTAAAACTATTGGCCGACGTCAGGCCTGACCGACTCATGCACCTCGCCGAAGATCCTTCATATGTTCGGCAGTACTCTGCCGTGCTTAAGATATTCGACGAGTACCTTGAGAGCGGAAACAGTTGGTTCAAAGCACAGCACGGCGATTTGAAAGCTCTCACCATTGCCTATTTTTCGGCGGAATTTGGCCTACATACGTCCATTCCCATTTACAGCGGTGGCCTGGGCATTCTCGCCGGAGACCATTGCAAGGAAGCCAGCGATCTCGGTGTGCCCCTGGTGGGAGTGGGATTCATGTACCCGCAAGGATATTTTCTGCAGCGGATCACGCCGGAGGGCTGGCAGGAAGCGGCCTACGCCCCGTTCAACCGGGAAGAGTCGCCGATTCATCCCGCCCTTACTCCGTCAGGAGACGCCTGCCGGATTACGGTCGAGATCGGTAGCCGGGTCGTGGCTGCAGCAGTCTGGAAAGTGCTCGTCGGGCGGGTGACCCTCTACCTCATCGATACAAACGTCCCCGAGAACAATCCCGAAAACCGGGCCCTCTCAGCTCGCTTGTATGGCGGCGATCAAGAAATGCGCCTCTGCCAGGAGTTCCTGTTGGGTATAGGCGGTGTCCGTATGCTTCGCGCATTAGGGATCGCACCAACCGTCTGGCATGCCAATGAAGGCCATTCCGCCTTCCTCACATTGGAGCGCATTCGAGAATTGATCCAGAAGGGATCCACGCACGCGGACGCCTGCGAAACGGTCCGCCAGAGCACAGTGTTTACCACCCACACCCCAGTGCCGGCCGGTCATGACGTGTTTCCCCATCATCTGATGGACCGGTACTTTACCGGCTATTGGGAGCAATTAGGCCTCTCGCGGGAAGACTTCCTCCGTCTGGGAGATACCCCAGAATCCCAGGGACAAGGCTTCAACATGACGGCACTCGCCATCCGGCTGGCCGCCCATGTGAACGGGGTCAGTCGTGAGCATGGGCAGGTCTCGCGAGAAATGTGGCGCCATATGTGGCCCGGGCTACCGATCGAGCAAGTGCCGATCCGTAGCGTGACCAATGGCATCCATGCGCCGACCTGGATCGCGCCGGAACTAAACCAGTTATACGGCAAGTATCTCGGCCCGGAATGGGCGGGGAAATGCGACGAGACCGCGATGTGGCAACGCGTACTGGATATCCCCGACCAGGAACTCTGGGCCGTACGCCAAACCATGAAACGCAAACTCATGAGCTTCATCCGGGAACGTGCCAGGAGCGGCTGGATGCAGGGCCATCTCGACGCCTCGCAGGTCTTAGCGCGAGGCACGCTGCTCGATCCTGAAGCGTTAACAATCGGCTTCGCCAGGCGCTTTGCCACCTATAAGCGGGCGACCTTGTTGTTCCGCGACCTCGAACGGCTGAAACAGTTGCTCCATAACCAGTGGCGTCCCGTCCAATTGATCTTTGCCGGCAAGGCCCACCCGGCCGATGAACCTGGTCGCTACTTCATTCATGAAGTGTTGAGTTTTTGCGGCACCCATAAATTGGGCGGCCATGTGGCGTTCATAGAAAACTATGATATGCACATGGCGAAGTTCCTGGTCCAAGGGGTCGACATTTGGCTCAACACCCCACGTTTTCCCTTGGAGGCGAGCGGAACGAGCGGGCAAAAAGCCGCGCTCAACGGCGTCATAAACCTCAGCGTCCTTGATGGATGGTGGAAAGAAGGCTACAACGGAGCCAACGGGTGGGGCATTGAACCCTTAGTCGGAAACCAGGACATTCAGGCCCAGGACGAGCATGACGCCCAACAGCTCTACCGCATGCTGGGGCAAGAAGCCATTCCCCTCTACTATCAACGAGACCTTGACGGCATACCCCGCGGCTGGTTGCAGCTCGTGAAGGAAAGTCTTCGAACCAATGCCCCCCGCTTCTGTACCAAACGGATGGTCAAGGAATACGTCGACAATATGTATGCGCCGGCCATGGTCCTCGCGCCCTCGACATGGTAAACGACCGTCGATCCGGAACCTTGCAGAGACCCCGTCGCTGCGCTGTCACAGCACACCTCCGGATGCTCCTGCTGCTCACTCTCTGGACGATTGTCGTGAGCCCGCCCCCCGCGGAAGCACGCACATTAACAGCGCCGACCGGCTCTGCTCTCGAACATGAGGCCACGGACGCATTCAAGCACGCCGAATACGACCGGGTCCTGAAACTCTGGCAATCGCTTCCGCCAGAGACCACACCATCGAAACCTCTCATCCGCCTCGCCTTCCAGAGTTCCCTCAAGCTTGGGCGACCAGAAGAAGCCTTGCCCCTCTATCAGAAGCTAGTCCCTGCAGATCAACAGGACGATCCAGCCCTCCTACGACCATTGGCACTCAGCTTTCTGACCAGCCATGTCCGGGACTCGCAGGAGTATGTGCGGATCGCGGCCTATACGGTGCTGGCTGAACTCGGCCTTGCAGAAACAGAGGCTGTCCTGGAAGACGGGCTGCTCGACACATCGGTCCTGGTGCGGGCTCGTGCCGCGGAAGCCATCGGCAAAGCCGGACTCGCAGGGAAGTCCGGCCCCTTGCGACGGGCACTGAACGATGTAATGCCGGCCGTACGAATTGCCGCAATGAACGCGCTCAGTGAGGCCAAAGTTACAGACATCATGCCCCACCTCATCGAAATCGCAAGAACAGACAACGGACCGGAAGCCGTGTTCGCTTACGCCGCATTGTATCGGCTCGGCAAACAAGACATGCTGACCGACATCACCGGAGCAGCGACGCTTCCGGACCCCGATGTCCGTATGGCAGCCTTGGGGGTATTGGGGCGGCTCAAGAGTCCCTCGAGTCTGTCGGTCCTGAGCCAGGGGGTGTACGACCCTGAGCCATCGGTTCGCGCATTCGCCGCTGGTGCATTGGGGGACTATGGAGTGGTCGGTGGCGTCGCGCCATTAACCCATGGGCTAGGGGACGAAAGCGCTCGCGTGCGCGCGGTTGCAGCCACGAGTCTTGGACGATTGGGCGTCCGCGAAAATCAGCCGTTGCTGCGGGCTCTCACGCGTGATGCCAATATGCAGGTACGGGCCAGTGCCGTGGAGGGACTGCTTCGACTGGGCGACAGATCGGCTATCTTGCTCGCTGCAGACTTGGCGAGGCACCAAGACCCCTCTATCCGAGCAGCTGCCGCCCATGCACTGGCGGCCACCTCCGACAAGCAAGCAGTGGCCGTCCTGCAGACGCTTCTGCAAGACCAACAACCACAGCCACGTCTCTTAGCGGTGAAAGCCCTGGGTAAGAGCGCCGCACCGGTGGCGCCGTTGCTCAAAAAAGGCTTGCAGGACTCAGACGTCGCCATTCGCCTTGCTGCCGCAGGAAGTCTACTCCAACAACTCCGCCGTCCTACAACAGCTCACAAAGTTCGTTAGCCGAAAGGATCGCGTGATGTGGAAATTTGTCGCCGCTCTTGTCCTGGCCGCCGCGTCATTTGGTCTCGGATTTTACTTCGGCCAACGTCCGGTCGGCACGCTGCAGCAAACAGTCTCGGATCTCCAACAGTCGCTCAAAGACATGTCGCGCAATATCTTCGACACGACGATGGGAATCGAGCGAGACCTGCGCAGGCGGCAGGGGCTGATCGACGCCAAATCACGGATAGTGCAGGCGAAATCAGAACTCTTCGGCAAAAACTTCGGAGAAGTCGCCAAGCAATTAGGCGAGGCGGCCGAGACGCTGGAAAATGCCACGAAGGGCGCGAAACAAGACGAGTCGATCCTCGCCGTGCGGGCGCTGATTGGAAAGCTTCGGGAATTGAGGCTGGAATTGTCGATGCGGAAAACGGTGTCGATCAAGAAACTCGACGACATACAACGGGATGCCGACCGGCTGTTGAACAAATAACCATTACGTCGTGGCGGGCTGTTTCTTCCACTTCGCCAGGATCCGCTCCACCCGCATCCGTACCACCATATCAGGATCCTTCATCATCGGTTTGATCGCATCGCGGCCCCGTTCATCTCCGATCGCCTCGAGCGCCGCCGCCGCCGTCAAGCGAGTAAACCAATCGCTGTCTGCCAGCATGTCGATGAGTGGGTCAATCGCCTCGACATGTTTGATCCGCCCTAGGGCCAACACCGATTGCTTTCGAACATTCTCATCTTTGTCCTTCAGCGCTTTGATCAATCGCGGCACCGCCGGTTCGCCCAATTCGACCAATGCGTTAACCGCATCGTCTTTGAACTCGTCGTTCCGCAACTGCACCATGAGAGGATCAAGCACACGCTCGTCGCGAATCTTTCCGAGCGCGGCGATCGCATACTTCCGAATGTCCCAGTCACGGAGCAACTTGATCAACAGTTCGACAGCGGGAGAACCGATCTGCCCCAAAGCCTCGATCGCAACTTCCCGAACTTGCCAGTCACCGTCGCGCAACGCATGACCCAGCGGCTCGACACAACGTTCATCTCCCATTTCCCCGAGGGTAATGGCGGCCTCGCGACGAACCACCCAATCGGGATCCTTGAGCAGGTCGATCTGGATCTCGATCTCATCCTTGACCTTCTCTTCTTCAAGGACGGCCTGCTCGGTCGACTCCATTGTCGGCTCAACTGATTCCGGATGCTCTCCAGTAAAATCCGCCGCCACCTGATCGGTAAATTCGTCGGTCACCGTCTCTGGCATAGCGGGGGTCGCGCGCTCTTCTTTAGATCGTGATTGTTCCATTGGTACTACCTCAAATAATTCACTCGCCTGTCAATTCTACTGACACAGTGTCTACTTCGCGGCGGGAGTGGCAGTTTTCCTGCTCGCAGAATTTTTCTTGCGCAGCGCTAAGGTACGCCGTTTCCGTTGTGTCCGTCGCAGCCGCTTCTTCAGCGAACGAAGGGCTTCATCCTCTTTGGGATTCTTATGGTCGGTCAATTTCGCCGCCACCTTCTTTTTCAATCTGGTTTCGTCCGATTCACTCGCCGTTTTTTTCGCCATCCGGATTCGGGCCTCCCTGTATGCCTAATTGATCTAAATTACCTCGCGGCTCCCAGCGGGAGCTGGCAGTCTAGTAGAGAGCTTCACACCCTGTCAACCGGCGACCAGGCTGATAGGCTCGGGAGCTAGGTGAAAACGACAGTCGCCACTCCGGTATGGTCGGTATGATCTCCGGCTTGCATCCCTGTCATACGCCGTGCGCGCCGCTGGATCCAGATATCGCCTGGAGGCAGTCGAAGGGGATAGACCAGCAGAGGATCCAACTTTCCCCACGTTGAGGAAATGGGCTCGGTACCCCCTGATGAAACTTGCTCTAGCCCGAGAATGAGGGAGACCGATACCGTCTCCATGGCCTCAGAAGAGAGAAGGGCCACGGGCCGGCGTTCTCCTACCAACTGAACCCGTACAACGGATAGACCCCCTGCCATCATCCCTAACCGAGCCGCAGCGCCACGCGAAAGATCGAGAATCCGGCCGTTGACATAGGGACCCCGGTCAGTGATCCGGACGTGGATATGTTTCCCGTTCGCTAAATTCACGACCCGTACCACGCTGCCGAGTGGGAGGGTCCGATGAGCCGCGGTCAACGCCTCCATGTCGAAGGGCTGTCCGTTCGCCGCCTGCTTGCCATGAAACGACTCGCCATACCAGGAGGCCACCCCGCGATCCTCAATCCCCACATCCAATTGAGACGCGCCCTTAGGAACCCATGAACAGGCACCCAGGAGCACCCCCAGGCTCAGACTCAGCGCCCACAACAGCTGGCGGCTGCTTCCACGAGTTCGATTGATCATTTAATACCTCTTGTTCCTGGTTGAACCAACTGTCACGCAGGATCCTGGCCTGTGTACCCTCACAGTACGGTCCAACCGGCAGTCCGACAATACCGAGAGCGTAGCCCTAACCCCTACGTTGGCATGATGGAAAAAGGAGAGAACAGATGGGAACTGTACCAAAACGAACCAGCAATCTGGGCTGGCAAACCTAAAAGACTCCATC
This sequence comes from Nitrospirota bacterium, assembly GCA_018971525.1. Lineage (GTDB taxonomy): Bacteria > Nitrospirota > Nitrospiria > Nitrospirales > Nitrospiraceae > Palsa-1315. The sequence continues at coordinate 7,900 of JAGXAR010000071.1, read as the reverse complement.
TATATAGTAGAAAGTACTTGGGCCAGTCAACCCATGATCGGTACTAACGAGGACGGCTTGATGGCGCCATGCCTAAAACCGGCATACTATCCCCTACCTCGAAGACAAGCCTGGGACCCATTAGCCCAGCCCACCAGTTGTGGTCCTGGTGGCTGAAACAGAAGCGCTATTGAATCTGAATGATCCGAGCGAACACCCCGTCCCGCTGTTTGACATAGGTCAGCCACACCACCTCACCCACTCTGATGGTCTGAAGCGAGATCCGCTTCCCCTTTCGCACAATCCTAGTTTGGGCTGTCACCTTCGCCCCCACGGTCATATCGTTATGCTTGGTCAACGGTGTTTTGACGACTATCATGTGGGGAGTTTGGGCAACCTGGACCGCCATCACCTGGCCATGAACCCGATAGGTCCGCCCGTCAGCTGCCTCACCGTCAGGCGGGCTAAAGAGCAGCGTCACCAAGGCAGCGACTGCGAATAGCGCCCTCCACCCTTGACACACCCTGGTCATTAATCGATCCCCTCTGGCAGGCCTGCCCACGCGAGCGCGGACTCTAGCAGGAAGGAGAAAATGTGTAAAGTTGCACGCGGCTGAACACGATATTGACTGCCCCAATCCGACTGAGTAAGATGCCGACGTGTTGCCTGTCAGGGTGCAATGACCAACCCGCCGGCAGTACTCCCCAACTCAATCGATCCAATCAGCGTATATGATTGAAGTCCAACAGATCACGAAGCGGTATGGACAACATACCGCCATCGATCGCGTCAGTTTCTCCGTCGCCAAGGGCGAGGTGCTGGCCTTTCTCGGCCCGAATGGGGCTGGTAAAACCACCACCATGCGCATCCTGACCTGTTTCATACCGGCCACCGAAGGCGCCGCACGAGTGGCAGGATTCGATTGTGCGGACCAGCCGCTCGAGGTCAAACGCCGGATCGGCTATTTGCCGGAGACCCCGCCGGTCTATCAGGAATTAACGGTCACCGAGTATCTTCGGTTCGTAGGCCGCCTCCGCGGTCAGAGCGGAAAAGTACTCACCTCGTCCATGCAGCGTGAAATCGAGCGGCTCGGGCTTGGCACGGTGCAATACCGGCTCATAGGGAATCTGTCGCGCGGATATCGCCAACGCGTCGGCCTGGCCCAAGCGTTGCTGCATGATCCCCAAGTGTTAATCCTGGATGAACCGACCGTCGGTCTCGATCCGAAACAGATTATCGAGATCCGAGAATTGATCAAGAACTTGGCTGGATCCCATTCTGTTATTCTGAGCACCCATATTCTTCCCGAAGCCACCGCTGTGTGCCAGCGTGTCGTCATCATCAGCGGCGGGCGCATCGTCGCCGAAGATACGCCGGAACAACTTTCAGCGCGTCTGCGCCAGTCCGAAAAAATCTCGCTGACCCTCAAATCTCCCGCTGCGGACACCGACAGTCTCTTAAGGGCGGTACAGGGGGTCCAGAACGTCTTCACGAGCGGCGCGCCCGGCACCTACTTCCTGGAATGTGAACTTGGTCGAGACGCGCGGGAAGAGGTGGCTCGCTTGGCTGTGACCAGTGGATGGGGACTGCTCGAGCTGAAAGCGATCTCAATGACATTGGAAGATGTCTTTCTCCAACTAACGAGAGACGAAACAGGCCTCGCGCAGGACTCAATGGTTGCCCCGGCAGAACCGGCAGGACAGTCAGCATGACACCGGTCCAGGCCATCATTGCAAAAGAACTGCGTTCCTACTTCGTCTCGCCCGTGGTGTATGTCGTGGGGTCGGTGTTTCTTCTGATTGTGGGACTGCTCGCCTATCTCTACGTTGTTTTTGCCGGAGCCCAGGCGATTCAGCTGATGCAGATGCAAGGAAGCGCCCAAATCAATCTGAACGATCTGGTCTTCCGAAATCTATTTTCCAGCATCCGATTTATCCTTCTGATTATCCTGCCGATCCTGACGATGCGGTTATTCGCGGAAGAACGCAAACTCCGCACCTTTGAATTCCTGCTGACCTCTCCGATCGGCATCAACGAAATCGTGGTCGGCAAATTTATGAGCGTATTCCTCGTCTTTCTAGGACTGCTCGGGCTAACCGGTCTCATGCCGCTCGTGCTCGCCCTCTTCAGTGACTTTGATTGGTATCCCGTGCTGACCGGCTACCTTGGCCTGGTCTTACTGGGCGCCCTCTTTCTCTCCGTCGGCGTGCTGGCCTCGGCACTGACCGAAAACCAGATCGTCGCGGCCTTTGTGAGCTTTGGCCTGTTGCTCGTCCTCTGGCTCCTCGCCGGCGTAGGCTCACTCCTCGGAGAGACCGCCGCCGGACAGGCCGTCTCATACCTCTCATTTATGGAACATTACGACCACTTGGTGCGTGGACTGATCGACATGAAAGACCTCGTGTATTTTTTCAGCGGTCTGGCTCTGATGCTCTTTTTGTCTCACCGAGTCGTGGACTCGGCACGGTGGAAATGAACCTCAAGACGATTCCCCTTGGCGTGATCGGAGTGGCTCTGGCCGTGGCCGGAGCGATCGGCTACAGCCTCGCCCCGGACAAACTCTGGCTAGTCACCCTCATGGAAGGATCGGCGCTCCTCTGCCTCATCCTCTTTTTTGTCGTCCATTTCAGCAGCCTGAAAGCCTTTTCCACCCGTCGCTCTACGCGCATGGGTGCAAACAGCCTGCTGATGATCCTCCTATTCGTCACCATTCTCGCGATCGTCAACTTTCTCGCTGCCCGCCACTCTATTCGCTGGGATCTGTCTGAGAACCAGAACTTCTCCCTCGCTCCACAAACTCATCGCGTGCTGCGGAGTCTCCCGCGCGAAGTCACCATCACCGTCTTCACCAGAGAAAAAGACCCCGGCTACCAATCCTACAAAGAACGGCTCGATAGTTATCGGCAAGCCAGCCCGAAGATTTCCGTGGAATTTGTAGACCCGGAACGGCAGCCGAAGATCGCCCAGAACTACGGCATTTCCAGAACTGATACGGCCATTTTCGAAAGCGGCGGCCACACGGTTCGAGTCACCGCTCCCTCGGAAGTGGAGCTGACAGGGGCGCTGATCCGTGTATCTCAAGACAGCAAGAAACGCGTGCTCTTTCTCGAAGGGCACGGTGAGCCAAGTCTCGACGATCGGGAACGGACCGGACTCTCTGCCGCCAGAGAGATCCTGATCAAGCAGGGCTATGAAGTCGGCACGCTCAGCTTGCTCAAAGAAGCCGCTGTGCCGGATCACACCGCCATCCTCGTCGTAGCTGGTCCCCGTCGTCCGGTGACCACCGAGGAACAAGAACGGATTCACGCCTATGTGGAGAAGGGCGGTCATCTCCTGCTGCTCATCGACCCTGAAACGCAGGCAGACCTGACCCCGCTGCTCAAACAGTGGGGCCTCGGAGTCGGACCTGGAGCTCTGGTCGATCTCCAAGATCGATTGGCCCAAGGCGACCTGACGTCCCTCCTTGTCCGCACGTTCACAGAGCATGAAATTACGCAGGACCTCTCCGCTGCTGTGCTGTTTCCCCTCGCACGGCATATCACCTTCGATGAACAGATCGGCAAAGCATGGGACTATGTGCCGCTCGCCCGAACATCACCCAATAGCTGGGCAGAAACAGACCTGAAGGGCCGCGTCGTGAGCCTCGACGAAAAGGAAGACGTCAAAGGCCCCCTCCCGATGGCCGCAGCCCTTGCGCCAAAGGTCGCACCGGAAGAAGGCAAGCCCCGACCCGCGATCGTGGTCATAGGCAATTCCACATTCGCAACCAATGCCTTCGTGAACTTTCCCGGCAACAGCGACTTTTTTCTCCACACAGTCGCTTGGTTAGCTGAGGAACGGAACATGATGGCGCTCATCCCGAAGGATTCCGCGCTTCGCCCCTTTACCCCCAACCCGTTACAGGAACGAGCACTGCTCTACCTGCAAGTCATCCTCCTGCCTGCCACGATGTTTTTCTCCGGCATCATGGTCTGGCGCAGACGCCGACGCCTATAGACCGATGCGTTACTGGCCCACACTCGTCATGGCGCTCGTACTGGCTGGACTCGGCCTGTACCTCTATGCCATCGAACTTCCGCAAAAAGAGTCGCACGAGCGACAAGACACCGCTGACAAGAAGGTGCTGCTCTTCGACCAGGGAGCCCTCACCGGTCTCACCGTCAAAACCGATCAGCAAGAACTCGTCTTCGCTCGGACTCCCGAGAAAGGCTGGGTGTTGACCGCCCCCCTCAGCACCGAAGCCGATCAACGTGAAGTACAGAATCTGATCCGGGCCTTGGTTACAGGCACCGTGACCCGCGTCGTCGAAGACCACCCGGCCAGCCTGACTCCCTTTGGACTCGACGACCCGATCACCACCATCACCATCGTGGCCGGCGCCGCACGGGAAACCTTCTCCGTTGGAGATAGCGGCCCCCTCTCCTCCACGCTGTATGTCCTTCGTGAATCGGATCGCAAAGTCCTGCTCACCAATCTGGCCCCCAAAGACTTCGTGAACAAGACTTTGATGACCTTTCGCCGCAAAGACCTCTTGCATATGTCACAAGGCGACGTCGAGCGGATCCGCCTTACCTATCCAACTACCGAAATTGTGCTCTATCAGGGGCAGGAAAAACCCAAGAGCAAATGGAAGATTCGCTACCCGATTGAAGCTGAAGCTGACCAAACGGAGGTGCGGGGTCTTCTGTTCAGGCTCGAAGACTTAAAAGCGCTGGGCATCGTCGACCCGGGGCCAGAACGCGACGCCCTGGCCAAAACACTGACCGTACCGAAAGTGAAAATCGCCATCCACACGGCCGATGGTGATCAGACGGTCAAACTGTACCAGCCAGACCCGGCCAGCGGCGAAGCCATCGCTGAAACGAGTCCCGAGGGTCCGCTCTATCGGATCAATCCCACCGCAATCAAAGACCTGACCAAGGAATTATTTACGTTCCAAGACAAGCGGCTGCTCGGCATCGATTACACCGACATCGCCATGCTCTCCGTCAAGACGCCGGCCGAACAATATGTCTTGATCAATCAACAGAACGAGTGGGTGTTGGAAGATCAGCCGTCTGAAAAATTGGACCAACAGGCCACCGACTTGTTTGTCAGCCGTGTCGCCAATGTCCCCGCCGAGGAACGGGTGATCAAACAGGCCGGGCCATTAGCGCCCTACGGCCTGGTGGCACCGGCAGCGGAATTTATTGCCACGGGAAGGGACGGGAAGATCACAGGAAAACTCTCTATCGGGAGCCATGCCAACGGACTGGCCTACGCCATGGGGCAACGGATCCAAGGCGTCTTCCAGATTCGAGCCGATCTCCTCCTCACGCAGATTCCGTCCAAGCGCGACCTCTTGGCTGCCAAAACGGAGAAGACACCCTCTTCGCACTAGCCGCGGCAAGAGATCTTATCCCTGACTTGGAGCCTATCCAACATTGACCATTCTACTGCGGCGAACAATCTTCGAACATCTGCGTCGTTCTCGGCCCGAAAAAATCCTCAACGTATTCCAGCGAATACGCCTCCGGTTTTTCCGGGCCAGCGGCCTCGCATCTAGCTGCATCTTCTTCGCCTCGTCACGAACGACAATGCCGGACAGGCTCCTGGACTTTTCACCTCCCTTTCAGTATCGTAGCCTCCACGCCCCCGTAGCTCAGTTGGATAGAGCAGCGGTTTCCTAAACCGTTTGTCGTACGTTCAATTCGTATCGGGGGCACCAATTTTTCAAGCGGTTACGGAAGCGGCAACTTCGGCGTAACAGGCAGGTGTTAATACCGTGTTAGTTTGAAGGTAGGTGTTGAGTTTACTCGCCGCATTCAACAGATCACTTTCTTCAATCGCGTTATACCGCTTCCACATCTTTTCTGACTTGTGTCCAACAATTTTCATCGCGGTAGCGGTGTCCACCTCTGCTCTTCGGAGGTTTGTGGAAGCACAGTGGCGCAGGTCATGGAATCTGAAATCCCTTATACCTGCCTCCTTCAATGCAGTCCTGAACGTCCTGGATATACGTCTTATAGGCTTCCCCTCATACAGAAATACGTGATTCGTTGACAAGCTACGCACCTTGGATAGGTCCTGTAATGTCGCTCTAACCGCTGGCGTGAGCGGCACACGGCGAGGCTTCTTTGTCTTGGTATCAATTCCCCGGAGAGTAATAAAGCCTCTCTGAAAGTCTACTCGGTCCCAAGTCAAATTCACGATCTCACCAAATCGCTGCCCCAGTTGGTAGGCCAACAGAAGAACAGGCTTTAAATGGGGTTTTGCGACCTCATACAGCCGTGCCCACTCCTCTTCCGACAATACCCGATCCCGTTCGTTGTGCGGATCGGGCAATGGAACGGCAGAAGCCGGGTTCGTCACCATCAACCCGCGACGGGTCGCCACATTCAAACAATGCTTTAGCACAGTATGGTCATTGTTGATCGTCTGTAGGCACGGCACTGCCCCATCCCGCTTCTTTCGCTGTGCCCGGAACGTTTCAACATCAACCGGCTTATATCGGTCAGAACCTTTCCTCCGAAGAACGGAATAAGCTGGTTTCGCACGATCTCACGCCGATCCTTGTACGAGCGTAGACGCTTGACCTCCTCAAGGTTCAAATAGGGTTCCCCCCATTCCTTGAAGCTGATAACGCGAGCGTGAGAACTCTTTACCAACCCTTTCATTAGCTCTGCCTTGATGAGTGCCTCTTGCTCCTTCGCGGCTGTTCGGTTCAATGAGCCAACCTTCCAACGCTTTAACTTTGCCCCTTGAATGCCACGCGCTAATTTCAAAGTTTTCCCATCATCAAGGACAGGAAACTCTACATAGAAACTATCCTTCCGTTTCGTTAGCCCCATGCTATTGCCCTCCCTTCCGTCTTGTAGGCCTTTCAAACAAATCCCCCACGAATACGCCTAACACTTCTGCCAATTGCAGCAACGTGCTCAAGCGGGGGTTGGCTTCTCCCGATTCGATACGTGAAAGAGTCGCAACCCCCAAACCTGAACGTCGCGCCAGTTCTCGCAAACTCACCCCCTTCCTTTCGCGTAGCTGGCGGATTAGGAGCATGAGCTAGTGTTCCATATACGGAACATTCCTGTCAAGCCGCCAGCGGCCAACGGACTTTCACTGAGTGGTCCTTCACCCATTTTTCTATTTCACCAGGCTTGAACTTTGTCAGCCGTCCCATTTTCACATGGGGGATTCGCCTTTGACTGACCATGTTGTACAGGGTCCCCACGGCAAGCCCTGTGTAGTCACTCACTTCCTTGATAGAAATGAGCCTATTTGCTTCCGCTAGCATGTAATCACTGCTCCCTTTCCTTAGCCGACGCTTGGGCCTTACACCCCGCCCTGACCCATTCGTTAATCAGGGTCTTGGTAGTACACCATCTCCCATCCGGTAACCGCATAGCTGGGAAGCCATGTTCTTTTTGCAGCTTGTAGAACGTCTGAGGCCCCATTGGGGCATATCGGCAGATAGCCCTCACGCCAACTAATACACCCGGCTCATCTTTGCTTTCGCGTCGAGTCATACCGTTTTCTCCCCTGTTTCTGTCGTTATCGCATCCGCATTCTGTTTCATATCAACTCCTTGAAATGCTTGAAAGTTGTCGTGCATGCCCCGGTACAGTAGCTGATTTTTCTTTTTCTCTCGCTCATGCCGATTCCTTTTCCCCCGACTCTCGCTGCTCCCTAGCAACTCGGCCTCGATGGTTCGCCATGTGGAGCCGGTGATCCCTCTGGCCGCTGTCCTGGGAGCAGTGCCACACGGTCCAACTTCCGCAGGTACACCATGCGGTAGTCTGTGACCAGCGAAACGCATGGTCAGGTGAACGCGTAAGTGTTTGATTCTTCGTGGGGTCATTTTTTGGATTCGGCCTCAGGCCGCTGGCTTTTTCAGACTTGACCATTACCCTTAGTCTCTCCTTTTCGATTGTTGTACGGC
>JAGXAR010000181.1 GCA_018971525.1 Nitrospirota bacterium | reverse complement strand
TAGCAGGCTGCGGAAAAACCATTTGAGCACGGCAGAGCTTCGATGGCCTGCACGCCTAGGAAAATAGAAATACACCTCGCTGGGTGCTCAAACAGGCTGTCCTCTTCGTGCGTCGTTCGTGAAGCCTGAAACAAGCGGAAACCACCTCAACAAAGAGTACTGGAAAGTGAATGCAGCGAAGTGCCACTAGTGAAGTGATGCATAAATAGATGTACTTATTATACCGTACGGGTATACTCCTCCTTAAGAGGAGGATCTGACCATGCGCATCGCCCCTTCCCTTCTGCTGACAGAGCCCGAACGCCAGCAACTGACGCAGTGGGCTCGCGGCCGGCGGACCCCTGCGCGACTCGTGCTCCGCGCCAAGATTGCCTTGTTGGCGGACGAGGGCCACGACAACCAGCACATTGCTGCCGCCCTGGACACGAGTCGGCAAACGGTGGGCCTTTGGCGGCACCGCGTCGCTACCCAGCGCCTGCCCGGCCTCGTCCAGGATGCGCCACGCGGCGGGCGTCCCCCCAAGGCGCGCCAGGCGCTGATCGCGCGCATTCTGAAGACGACGACCCAGACGACACCGCCCGGTGCCACCCACTGGTCGACCCGCACCTTGGCTCGGCACCTGCGGACGAATCCGACGTTCGTGCAGCGGGTCTGGACGGCCCATGGTTTGCAACCCCACCGAGTCCGGGCCTTCAAGCTCAGCCAGGATCCGCACTTCCAGGACAAGCTGGAGGATGTGGTAGGCCTGTATTTGCACCCGCCCGAGCATGCCGTGGTCCTCAGCGTGGATGAGAAAAGCCAGATCCAAGCGCTGGATCGCACCCAGCCCGGCTTACCCATGAAGAAGGGCCGGTGTGGGACGATGACACACGACTACAAGCGCCATGGCACCACCACGCTCTTCGCCGCCCTCAATGTCGTGGAGGGCTCCATCCTCTCCACCTGTTTGCCGCGGCATCGGCACCAGGAATGGCTAACGTTCCTTCGTCTGATTGATCGCCAGGTCCCCCAGGGCAAGGCCCTGCATCTGATCGCCGACAACTACGCCACGCACAAACACCCCACGGTTCAGCGGTGGCTCACGCGCCATCCGCGCATCCACATGCATTTCACCCCGACTAGTAGTTCGTGGCTCAATCTGGTGGAACGCGTCTTTGGCGACCTGACGGCCAAACAGATTCGTCGCGGCGTGTTCCGCAGCGTCCCGGAGCTGATTGCGGCCATTGACGCGTACATGACCCAGCGCAATGCCAAGCCTAAACCGTTTGTGTGGACCAAAACGGCACAGGAGATCCTGGCGAAAGTGAATCGGGCCAGGATCACCTTGGATAAGACAAGAACAGCATGAATCACTACACTAGATCCAAAAAACAATGATTGATGGATAGGTTCATTCTAGGGGCACAAGGTTTACGTGTGTCTGCAGTGTTAAAGAGAAAGCACGGTGTGTCCCGGGGCTTTCCAATTGTTTACTGCAAATTGTGGTTACTCGCCATCCAGGAACAGATCCGTGGTGGAGGCTCGGCACTCCTCCCCCTGTTTTTGTGGTGTCTGTTCGGGCTTGTTCTGTCGTTACCTGCCGGTGCGGCGACGGAGGAGGAGATCGCCCGCTATCGCAAGATTTGGAATCCGATGGCTGCCGGGCCTCAGCTAGTCAGCGCAGCCGATGTCCAGCCTGAGGGGCAGATGTTCTTGCGGCCGTATGTCTATAGTGAACTGGGGTACGGCCAATTCGGGAATACCTGGTCGCCCGGAGCCAAGTCATTACCGCAACGGCTTTCGGCCATCAATCCGCAACTCGAGTTTTCCTACGGCATTACCAACTCAGTAGAATTCGAAATGTATCTGTCCGAGGTCTCCTGGTGGCAATCCTCTGGCAACGGCCAGGGAGCCCAGAGCGGGAACGGCTTGGGGGACACGACGGCATTTCTGAAATACCGCTTCCATGTCCAAGAGGATCAGACCTGGTGGCCGACACTCACGAATGCGTTTTACGTCAGTCTGCCAAGCAGTGATTGGGCCGGCACACCCTCCATCCCAGGCGGATTTGCGCCGCTGGGGCGACTTCCTTCGGCTCACTTCGGCGCACCGGAATTCACCGAATCGATCCTCTTTCGAAAAAATGTGCGTCCCTTCCGCATCTCCGGCGGGGTGTTCTATTCCTATGGCCCGCCCAGTTCCAACAACGGCACGGCTCAATACTTTGGGGACATTGTCCAATACCGGTTGGCTTTCGAACACTTCCTGGATGACACCAGGGGCTTCGCCTATGCCGTGGAAGTATTGGGGCTCCACGGCCTGCCGTACCGGCTGGATGGGCACACCGTGAATGCCAAGCCAACGTCCTTTGGACTGGTCGGAGTCCAGCCAACCGTGGAGTACAAATTTACTGACCGGATCGTGGGAGCGGCGGGCGTGCTCTTCACCCTTGCCGGCCAGAATGATATCGCGGCAATCTACCCCAACTTTTCGATCTACTATTATTGGAGTCGAACCGGGCGTGTGATTGCCAGATAACCGTTACGTTCCCATGCACCCCGCATGACGATGGGCCGTTCTGACATCATGTAGGGTAATTCGTGAAGGAGGGATGTCGGGCCAACTGAGGCCAATCGGGAGAATCGTACAAATGAGGAGTAAGAGTGTATGCGCCGAAGAGATCGTATGACCATACCACTGGCCGTGCTAGGCATCCTGTGGGTGTTGCATGGCTGTGCAGTCCCCCCGCTGGTGCATCGTGGCGGAATCATGGTGGATACTGGGCCGAGGTGAACTTCTGACACACCATGGCAAATTCAGAAGCAATCATATTCTCTCTCGCATCGCAGCCATTCCGGGCACTCCTCCAAGTGCTGAACTCACCTGTACCGGGAGCTTGTGGGCTGTCTCGAAAGAAACCGGGCAACAGGTGAACATCGATAGCTGGTATGGAGAGGTTCATTATATGGTCAAAGAGTAGGGCCTGTGGCGTGTGCGCGGACACCGAGGGGAGGCTCCCAAGACTCAGGGGTTTGGAGTCGCCCCGCACCCCTTTTTCTAACAGCCTGAACCATATTCCATTTTGCTTGGGCGAAGTCGCAAAATAATTATTTGATCGCTCAAAATGAGGGGCATTCCGGCCCGGTCTCTGCCCTGAAAACTCCCCTCGTTTTCTCTCCTTGAGTTCTAACTCCAAGTGCAACACTTCAGGCCCAGATGGGCTACGGTGTTGCCATGCAAACGAGATCCTATAGACACATGAGTGCCGAAGAACGTGAAACCTTGAGTCTGGGGCTGGCCCGCGGCCATTCGTTGCGGACGATGGCGACGGTGTTGAGGCGAGCGCCCAGCACCGTGAGCCGCGAGCACGCCCGCAATGCGAGGCGCGCCCCCTATCGAGCCTGCACGGCGCACACCCTGGCATCGGCTCGGGCCCGTCAGCCGCGGCGATCGCGGAAACTCCTGGATCCCTGGCTGTGGCAGTACGTCCGGACACATCTGGCCGAAGGCTGCTCGCCCGAGCAGATTGCTGGACGGCTCCAACGCGCGTATCCTGACGACATGGGCAAACAGCTGTCGGCCGAGACCATCTATGCGGGCCTGTATGTGCTGCCCCGCGGCACCCTGCGGAGCGAACTGTTGGCCGCGTTGCGTCAGGCGCGCAAGGCACGCCGACCTCGGGCGCGAGGGACGGATCGACGCGGCCAGATCCCCAATATGACGCCGATTGCCGAGCGCTGTCAGCGGTCATTCAATAATCCCCAGGTGTGGTCATTGAATTCTCCCCACCCTCTGACCGAAGGAGGAGGGAGATGGGACTTGACGAGGCGAGCGAATCGACGATCATGTGCGCCCAGGTGGACCAATCTGGGGAGGTGCGCATGGT
>JAGXAR010000014.1 GCA_018971525.1 Nitrospirota bacterium | reverse complement strand
TACCACTGTGCGACGGCCATGGTGGCCGAGCATATCACGAACGGCATGTACGGGATGATTCTGGTCGAGCCGGCGGCGGGCCTCCCGCCTGTCGCTCGGGAGTTTTATGTCATGCAGGGGGAACTGTATACGGAACGGCCGTTCGGCGAATACGGCTTGCAAACGTTAAGTCGCAGCAAACTCCTGGCCGAAACGCCGGACTATCTGGTGTTCAATGGGGCGGTGGGGGCCCTGACGAAGGGGCATCCGCTGCAGGCGAAGGTGGATGACACCATCCGCATCTTTTTCGGGGTCGGCGGGCCCAATATGACCTCCTCGTTCCACATCATCGGCGAGCACTTCGACCGGCTCTACAATCTGGCTTCCCTCACGAGCCCCCCGCTGACCACCGTACAGACGGCCCTCGTGCCGCCGGGAGGGGCCGCGATGGTCGAACTGAAACTGGAAGTCCCAGGGCGATATTTGCTCGTGGACCATGCGCTGTCCCGGCTGGAGAAAGGCTTGCTGGGGTTTCTGGAGGTCACAGGGCCGGCGCATCCGGAACTGTTTCACGAAGGTGGAGCGGGTCCGTCTCCGGTCCACTGAGACCGCAAAGCGGCAGGACCGGAAACGAAGGAGAGCGACTGAGAGATTGGTGCGGGAGTTCTTAAGCTCCGATGCGCCGAAGAGGAACACTCGAAGGGAGGGGAGGTCGCACATGAATTCCAACCCCATCATCAGTGCTGGCGATCCGATGCCCGGTGATCTTGTCGCCGTCCGACAGAATTGGCAGTGGGTCCTGGCCTCGGGCATCGCCTTCATCGGTCTTGGTTCCATGGCCTTTGCCTATTCGGTTCTCGTGACCTTGGCCTCGGTGTTCGTGTTGGGGTGGGCTCTCGTCTTCGGCGGGCTCTTCCAGGCCGTTCATGCGTTCAAGGTCTCTCAGTGGAGCGGGTTTCTCCTGGAGCTGCTGCTGGCGATCCTCTATGTGGTCGTCGGTCTGGTGATGGTGGCCCATCCCGGAGCGGGGGCCTTATCGGTCACGCTTTTGATTGCGGCGTTCTTTCTGGTCGGCGGGCTCTTCCGGATTTTCGCGGGCATGATGCTTCATCCCCCCGGTCGGGCATGGTTGCTCTTGAGCGGGGTCGTCACCCTTTTCTTGGGTATTCTGATTTGGGCGGAGTGGCCGGCATCTGGCCTGTGGGTGATCGGGACATTCGTCGCGATCGACATGGTCTTCAGCGGCACGCGGCTCATCATGCTCGCTTTGAATGCCCGCTGCTTTCCGTCCTCGGGAGTTCAAGGACTTCCGACGGTTCAGCCGAGCCCGACATTCGAAGGACGGCCGAGTTAGCAATGAGGAGGCGTCTGAGGAACAGGAACAGGACCAGCCCCATCGATGGGTGGGCGGTGAAAGGTGTCGTTCCGTGCACTCATCCATGAAAAGGGCAGGCGCACGAACGGTGACCACACCGGGGCTTTCCTCAACTACCTGCCATGGTCACGGTTGGATGTCCCCGGGTACAGCCTCGAAGGATGGCGTATGAGACAGAATCTAGCAGAGCTAACTTTTTATTGAGAAAGCGAGGTGTGATATGGCGCGGAAGCAACCGAAGACGAAACCAACGGTCGCTCGTCCTGCAGTCAAACCAGAAGAGGATCCACTCGCGTACGAAATGTGGCTGACGGGGGAAGTGGACCATGGACCGGTGGAAGAGCGGGGCGCAGCCGAAGGACTCTTACTGGAAGAACTTCAACATCGAGAACCCCGGAAACGGTCCGGAAATCAGACAGTGAAGAAGAACGTGTCGAAATAGCCTATCACCTGACGGGGGGCCTCACCTTGAACCGATTCGTCGAGGTGGGGCAACCACCGGGAGCGAGCGAGAGAAACCAACAATGGACACCATAGACGAAACAAGTCTCAGCCCGGCCCAATTAGATCAACTGTCGATCAACACGATTCGGTTCTTGTCGGTGGATGCGGTGCAACAAGCCAAGAGCGGCCACCCGGGCCTGCCGCTGGGCGCTGCCCCGATGGCCTATGTCTTGTGGACCAGATTTCTTCAACATAACCCGACCAATCCGGGCTGGTTCAATCGGGACCGATTTGTTCTGTCTGCCGGCCACGGGTCGATGCTCCTGTACAGCTTGCTGTATCTCACCGGCTATGATCTGCCGCTCGAACAAATCAAACAGTTTCGCCAATGGGGCAGCCTCACGCCTGGTCATCCCGAGCGCGGCGTGACCCACGGCGTGGAAACGACCACCGGTCCGCTCGGTCAGGGATTTGGCAACGGAGTGGGCATGGCCATCGCCGAGGCCTATCTGGCCGCCCGCTACAATCGGCCCGGGTTTGACGTCATTCATCATTACACCTATGGCCTGGTCAGCGACGGCGACCTGATGGAGGGGGTGGCGGCGGAAGCCGCCTCGCTCGCCGGGCACTTGAAACTGGGCAAGCTGATCTATCTCTATGATGACAATCACATCACGCTCGCCGCGGCGACGCAGCTGACCTTCACCGAAGACCGTGCCCAACGGTTCGCGGCATATGGCTGGCACACACAATCGATCGACGATGGTAACGACGTGGACGCCATCGACCGCGCCATCCGCGCGGCGCAACAGGAGACGGAGCGCCCCTCACTGATCCTAGTGCGGACGCATATCGGTTATGGGTCGCCCCACAAGCAGGATACCTTCGCGGCGCATGGCTCCCCGCTCGGCGAGGAGGAAGTGACGCTGACAAAGCAGAACCTTGGGTGGCCCGTCGAACCACCATTTCTTGTGCCAGACGCAGTCGAACAGCATTGTCACCAGGTCGTTCACCGTGGTGGGCAAGCGGAAGCGGAATGGAATGAGAAGTTTACGGCGTACGAACAGCAATATCCGGAACTCGCCCGCGAACTGCGCCTCCTCATCTCGGGAGAACTCCCCCTAGGCTGGGATGCGAACATTCCGCAATTCCCCGCCGACGCCAAAGGCCTGGCCACCCGCGTCGCTTCGGGGAAGATAATGGAAGCGATCAGCCAAAAACTCCCCGGCCTGATCGGCGGCTCGGCCGACTTGAATCCGTCCACGTACACGGAACTGACCGATGCAGGCAACTTTGAGAACTCCGCCATGGCGATCGGCGATCTCCAAGGGTCGGCCGGCGGCGGCTGGAGTTATGCCGGCCGCAATCTGCAGTTTGGGGTTCGCGAGCATGCGATGGGGGCGATCTTGAACGGCCTGGCCACGCACGGCGGCACCATCCCGTTCGGTTCGACGTTTCTGACCTTCTCCGATTACATGCGGCCGCCGATTCGCCTCGCCGCATTAATGGGGATACAAGTGCTGTATGTGTTCACGCATGACAGCCTCGCACTGGGTGAGGACGGCCCGACCCATCAATCCGTGGAGCAGGTCGCCAGTCTGCGGGCGATTCCACAGCTCACGGTCATCCGTCCCGGCGATGCCAACGAGGCGGCGGTGGCATGGAGGGTCGCGATCGAAACGCGGGACCGGCCGGTGGCGCTGGTCCTGACGCGGCAACACGTGCCGACGCTCGACCGGTCGCAATTTGCGTCGGCGAACGGTCTCCGCTGCGGGGCATACATTCTGGCCGATGCGCCGCAGGGCAGCCCGCACGTGATCTTGATTGCGAGCGGATCGGAGGTCGGGCTCATCGTGGCGGCGCGTGAGGCGCTGCAAACGCAGCACATCGCCGTGCGCCTCGTGTCAATGCCGAGTTGGGAACTGTTCGAGATCCAATCCCGCGACTATCGCGACTCGGTGTTACCTCCGTCGGTCCATGCGCGGCTCGCGGTGGAAGCGGGCGTCACGCAGGGATGGCACCGGTATGTGGGTGACCACGGGGACGTAATGGGGGTGGACCGTTTTGGCGCGTCGGCCCCAGGGCCGGTCGTCATGCGCGAATACGGGTTCACGGTGGAACACGTGTGCCGACGAGCACTGGCCTTGCTCGAAAGCAAGCTCGCCTAATCCTCTGACAGTATGGCCAAGGACGCCGGGACGCATCGGGATCGCCGCCGACCACGGAGGTTATGACTTGAAGGAACACCTGGCCAGGATGCTGCGCGAAACCGACTACGAAGTCATCGATTTTGGCGACGGCCAGCCAACGTCGGACGATGATTATCCGGATTTTGTTGTGCCGTTGGCTCGCGCCGTCGCTCGCGGGGAGCTGGATCGCGGCGTGGCCATCTGTGGAAGCGGTGTCGGCGCATCGGTCGTCGCGAACAAAATGGCGGGGGTCCGGGCCTGCCTGATTCATGAAACTTTTTCGGCGCACCAAGGTGTCGAGGACGACGATCTGAACATGATCTGCCTCGGGGGCCTCGTAGTCGGGCACGCACTCGCGTGGGAATTGGTGCACACATTTCTCGCCGCACGATTCAGTGGCGCCGAGCGTCATCGTCGCCGCCTGGCTAAAGTGGCAGAACTGGAACACAAGGAGACACAATGATGAACGCCAATCCGTTGAAGAAACTAGGGACGTTCGGTCAATCCATCTGGTTGGACTACATCCGGCGTGATTTGATCACCAGCGGACAACTCCGGCGTCTGATTGAGGAAGACGGCCTCCGGGGGATGACCTCGAATCCCTCCATCTTTGAGAAGGCGATTGTCGACAGCCATGAGTATGACGAGGACATTCGAACCATGACCCTTGAGGGAAAAGGGGTGAACGCGATCTATGAAACTCTCAGCCAGCGCGATGTGCGGAGCGCCGCTGACGAGTTCCGTTCGGTATACGACAAGACCGACGGTCACGATGGCTATGTCAGCCTGGAGGTCAACCCCCACCTGGCACATGACACCAAAGGCACGGTTGAGGAAGCGCACCGATTGTGGAAGACGCTGGCCCGACCCAACGTCTTCATCAAGGTCCCTGCCACGACCGAGGGGCTGTCTGCCATTCAAGAACTCATCAGCGAAGGCATCAATGTCAACGTGACGCTGCTGTTTGGGTTGCCGCGGTATCGCCAGGTGGCGGAGGCATATCTCGCCGGGCTTGCCGCACGAGTGGCGCGCGGCAAGCCCGTGACACATGTGGCCTCGGTGGCCAGTTTCTTTGTGAGCCGTATCGATGGACTGGTGGATCCGTTGCTGGAGCCCTTCATTGTGCAAGGCGGTGAAAAGGCGGATCTCGCGAAGAGCGTGCGCGGGCGCGTGGCCATCGCCAGTGCGAAGATGGCCTACCAACTCTACAAGGGGATCTTCGGCAGCGATCGGTTTAGGACACTGGCGGACCAGGGGGCTCGTGTCCAGCGCCTGCTCTGGGCCAGTACCAGCACCAAGAGCCCGAACCAGAGCGACGTGAAATACGTGGAGGCACTCATCGGAGCGGACACAGTCAACACGGCGCCCCTCGAAACCATCGACGCATACCGCGACCATGGCGATCCGAAAGCCCGCCTCGAACAAGATGTCGCGGAAGCTCGATCGGCTTTGAAGCGATTGCCGGAATTGGGGATCAACATTGACCAGGTGACGCAGCAACTGGAGGACGACGGTGTCGTGAAGTTCAACGAGCCATTCGACAAGTTGTTGCAGACCTTGGCGAGCACATCGCCACGCATGTGAGGAGAGAGCCGTGAACGTGAGTCCTCGCGGGGGCTGTCCGCGGTCCCCTCGATGCTGGTGAACGTACCCAGGCTTGTCACGGCCTACTATACGGAGGCGGGTGGCCCTTCATTGCCGGAACAGGAGACCGAGAATATCGACAAGATTTATGCGGAGAACTTCCGTGGAGCCGATCATCTTCGCCGCATTCAGGAGGAAGCCCAGACGATCGTCGGCGATCCTTTGGTGCCGATGCCGGAGCGAGGCGAAGAGCGCGCGTTGTGGGTACTTCCTCAGGAAACAAGTGGCGAAGCTCAGGAAGAGTGGCGTAACGCGGCGACCCCTCACTGATGCATTCGAGGATTCAGTCCGGAACAAAGTCTGTGGAAACACAATGAGCAGCACACGCCTGATCATCGTCGGCGGCGTCGCAGGCGGAGCCAGCGCGGCAGCGAGAGCGCGACGGCTGTGCGAGGACTGTGAGATCATCATGTTCGAGCGCGGTCCGCATGTGTCGTTTGCCAATTGCGGATTGCCGTATTTTGTCGGCGGCGAGATCGCCGAGCAAGACAGCCTGCTGGTGCAAACACCCGCCAGCCTCAAGGCGCGCTTCAATCTGGATGTGCGTATCAAGACCGAGGTCATTCGCCTCGACCGCGCGGCCCGGCGCATCAGAGTCCGCGAGTGGGAAACCAGCCTGGAATACGAGGAGTCCTACGACGCGCTGATCCTTTCCACGGGCGCATCGCCACTGAAACCGCCCATTCCAGGAATCGAGCGTCCGAACCACTTCGTGGTGCGAGACATCCCCGACGTGGGGAAACTCATGGCGTGGTCGAACGATTGTCGGCGTTGTCGCGCCGTCGTGGTGGGCGGCGGTTACGTCGGGCTCGAAATGGCCGAGCAACTGCGGCACCGCGGGTTCGGTGTGACGGTGGTGGAAGCGCTGCCCCAGGTGATGACGCCCCTCGATCCTGAAATGGCTGCCTGGCTGCACGGAGAATTGCGCGCCAATGGGGTGGCCTTGCATCTGAACGATCCCGTTGTATCGTTCGAGCCGCCCTCAGCGCAGGAACCCGCCCGCGCTTCAATTGTGGTACTGAAAGGCGGTCAACGATTGCCGGCCGACTCAGTCGTGCTCGGATTGGGTGTCAAACCAGAAGTGGGTCTGGCAGAGGGTGCCGGTTTGGAGATCGGCAAGCTGGGCGGCATCCGGGTCAATGAACACCTCCGGACCAGCGATCCATACATCTGGGCCGTGGGCGATGCCATTGAGGTGCGTGATGGGGTCACGGGACAATGGGCACTGATTCCTCTGGCTGGTCCGGCGAATCGCCAGGGCCGCATTGCCGCCGACAATATCCTCGGCCGCCCATCCCGATACGAACAGACCTGGGGGACAGCCATCCTGCGATTGTTCAATCTCACCGCCGCGTGCACCGGTGCAAATGAGAAAAGTCTTCGTCGTGCGGCCATTCCATTCCAAGCGATTCATCTTCACCCCGGCTCTCACGCGGGCTACTACCCCGGCGCCGAGCCCATCGCGCTAAAAGTCCTGTTCGCGCCCGACACAGGAAAACTGCTCGGCGCTCAAGCCATCGGCCATGAAGGCGTGGATAAACGCATCGACGTCCTGGCCACTGCGCTCAAGGCCGGGATGACCGTTCACGACCTGGCCGAACTGGAACTGGCCTATGCACCGCCTTACGGATCGGCCAAAGACCCCGTCAACCTGGCCGGCATGGCCGCGCAAAACGTGCTCGCAGGTGACGTGGCACTCGCGCAGTGGAACGAGGTGGCTTCGCTCGATCCCAACAGCACCCTGCTGCTGGATGTGCGCCGTCTCGACGAACGCGCGCGAGGATTCATTCCCGGTTCGACCCACATTCCACTGGATGAGTTGCGCCAGCGCTTAAGTGAGTTACCGCGCGACCGCGAAATCATCGCGTATTGCCAGAGCGGCCAGCGTTCCTACATCGCGGCGCGAGTTCTGAGCCAACACGGCTTTCGCGTGCGCAACCTGACGGGATCGTATCGCACATGGCGAGCCACTCAACCGCAATGAGGTACCAGGCGATCACCATTCCGAATCATACTATCCCAACATGAAAACCATCCAAATCTATGACCCGCCCTTGTGCTGCTCTACCGGCATCTGCGGCACCGACATGGGTCCCGATCTTGTCAACTTTGCCACCATGCTCTCGCAGCTCGGCACGCACGGCATTAAGGTCGAACGCTACAACCTGGGCCAGCAGCCGATGGCCTTTGTGCAAAATCCGCCGGACGGTAATCGGCCGGAGGTTGCCCACTCGCTTGGTGCGACAAATGTCGTGAACAGCTCCGACGAGCAAGCAGTCGAACGGATTATGGCGCTGACGAATGACGCTGGCGTGGACACGGTCACAACGCCGATGCTGCTCAGGATAGTTCAGTCGGGACGCCTCGACCCAAAGAAGCTCGTGAGCCACCGTTTCGAGCTATCGGAAATCATGAAGGCATACATCAGCTTCTGGAACGCCACAAAGGAACGGGCGTTAAAGATCATGCTCAGCAATGTGAGCGCAAACGGAGAAGCCTTAAAGGAACATCTATGAGCAAACAAACACGTGTGAGCCACCCGATCTACAATCTTCTCCCCACGGAAATCGAGGGGTTCGATTCTCTGGCCGAACTGGCCCTGGATCTGCGCTGGTCATGGAATCATGCGACCGACCAAGTGTGGCGGCAACTGGATCCCGCACTGTGGGCCATCACGCATAATCCCTGGGTTGTCCTGCAGACGGTCCCACGCGACCAGATCGAACGCGTGTTGGCCGATCCCGTGTTTCGCAAGGACGTTGACCATCTGGTACGGATCAGGCGGCAAACGGCGGAGGCGCCCGCGTGGTTTCAGCACACCTATCCACAATCTCCGCTGACCTGTGTGGCGTATTTCAGCATGGAATATATGTTGAGCGAAGCGTTGCCCATCTACTCGGGCGGGCTTGGCAATGTCGCCGGCGATCAGCTCAAAGCCGCCAGCGATCTGGGTGTGCCCGTGGTGGGCGTGGGACTGCTGTACCAGCAAGGCTACTTCCGCCAGGTGATCGGCAAGGACGGCGCGCAAGAGGCGCTTTTCCCGTATAACGACCCAGGACAGTTGCCGATCACGCCGTTGCGCCATCCGAACGGCGAGTGGTTGCGATTGGAGATCGCCCTACCTGGGTACTCAGTCTGGCTTCGCGCCTGGCAGGTCCAGGTCGGCCGAGTGAAACTGTACCTGTTGGACAGCAACGACGCGGCGAACTTCCCCGCTCATCGAGGCATTACCAGCGAGTTGTATGGCGGCGGGCCGGAGCTGCGCCTCACGCAAGAACTGCTGCTCGGAATCGGCGGATGGCGATTGCTTGGTGCGCTTGGCCTCCGGCCGGAAGTCTGCCATCTGAATGAAGGGCATGCGGCCTTCGCCGTATTGGAGCGCACCTGCAGTTTCATGCATGAGACCGCGCAGCCCTTCGACGTCGCGCTGGCCGTCACGCGAGCGGGGACCCTCTTCACCACCCATACGGCAGTGGCCGCCGGCTTTGACCGGTTCACTCCAGCCCTCATCGAGCAATATCTCGGCGGGTATGCCGAACAGCAGCTCGGCATACCACTCCATAAGTTGCTGGCCTTGGGACGCCAGAACCCGAACGACTCGTCGGAATCTTTCAACATGGCCTACTTGGCGATCCGCGGAAGTGGGGCGGTTAATGGCGTGAGTCGCTTGCATGGGAAAGTGAGCCGGCACCTCTTTGCGCCGCTGTTCCCCCACTGGCCGGAGGACGAGGTGCCGGTGGGACATGTGACCAACGGTGTCCATATGTCGACCTGGGACTCGGCGGCAGCCGACGAGCTCTGGACGGCGGCCTGTGGCAAAGAACGCTGGCGAGGAACGACGGAACACGTGGAGCCGGCGATTCGCCACATCTCGGACGCGCAGCTCTGGCAGTTACGCACCACCGCCCGGAACTCCCTCATCGGCTATGCCCGCGAACGATTGTCTCGTCAACTGACGGCGTCCGGGGCGAGGCCTGAGGCCATCGAGAGAACTACGCAGATCTTTGATCCTAAGGCGTTGACGCTCGGCTTTGCGCGCCGCTTCGCCACCTACAAGCGACCCAATCTCTTGTTACAACAGCCGGATCGGCTTCGTCGCTTGTTGACACATTCGGAGCGCCCGGTGCAGCTCATCATGGCCGGCAAGGCCCATCCGGATGACCGGGCAGGGCAGGACTTGATTCAGGAATGGATCCAGTTCATCCGGCAGCCGGAGACCCGCCTCCATGTCATTTTCCTGAGCGACTACGACGTGCGGCTGGCCGAGCACCTGGTGCAGGGGGTGGACGTCTGGATCAACACGCCACGGCGGCCCTGGGAGGCCAGCGGCACAAGCGGCATGAAGGTGCTCGTCAACGGAGGCCTCAACCTCTCGGAGCTGGACGGCTGGTGGGCGGAAGCCTACACGCCTGACGTAGGGTGGGCGTTGGGGGATGGTCAGGAGCATGGCGACGATCCGGCCTGGGACGCGAGCGAAGCCCACGCGCTCTACGACCTGCTCGAACGAGAGGTGATCCCGGAGTTTTATGCCCGAGACGAGCACGGCATTCCCACCGCATGGGTCAAGCGAATACGGGAAAGCATGGCACGGTTGACACCGCGCTTCTCCACCAACCGCACGGTGCGCGAATACACGGAGCGACACTACCTCCCGGCTGCGGTCGCCTACCGTACGCGCGCTGCCGAGACAGGCTCGGTCGGCAGAGAGGTGGTCAATTGGGAGCAGACGCTAAAACAGAAATGGGCCACGCTACACTTCGGCGACGTGAAGGTCGAGACTCGAGGCGAGCAGCACATATGTGAGGTAGCGGTGTATCTCAATGACCTCGACCCGAAGGCCGTGCTAGTCGAGTTATATGCCGACGGCGTGATGGGCAGTGCGCCAGTGCGAGAGGCGATGAAGCGCGGTCGCCAACTGGCCGGCACGTCGGGGGGCTATGTGTACAGCGCGGCTGTGTCTGCGGCCCGCCCATCAGGGGACTATACGGCGCGCATTATCCCGCACTGCGCCGGTGTGGCGGTGCCCCTGGAAGTCGATACTATTCTCTGGCAGCGTTGAATCAACCACGAACGGCAGAAGGACGACAGAAGCCAACGTATGAAAGAGTCGAAAGGATCGAAAAGAATGCGCCAGCCGACAGGCCGGATGCGGTCCGTATCAGGCCAGGCTGCAAAAAAGTCGCGCGCGGCCATAAGTCAAATAACGTCCGAACGCCCGCTGCATGAGTATGTGGCAGCAGTATCGGAGCGAACAGATGTTCGCGTGGGGGTGCCGTTGCCTCTGGGCGCCTATGCACGTGGCGCAGGAGTGAACTTTGCGTTCTTCAGCCGGCACGCCAGCCGCGTTCGGTTGGAGTTGTTCGATCACCCAGACGATGCCACGGCCGCCAGGGTGATTGAGCTGAATCCCGCACACAACCGCACTGGTGACGTGTGGCACGTCTGGGTTGAGGGAATTCGTCCTGGCCAACTCTATGCCCATCGCGTGGACGGTCCGTATGAACCCAAGGAAGGCCATCGCTTCAATTTCAACAAGCTGCTCCTGGACCCCTTCGCCACGGCGATCTCGAGATTGCCCGCCTGGGAGTTCGGCCCGGCTCGGGGGGACGATCCGTCTGTCCCAGAAGGAGACTCGGTACCTTCGACAGTCGATAATGCAGGCGCCATGCCAAAATGCGTGTTCACCCAGGAGCATTTTCACTGGCATGAGGACCGTCCTCCCAAACATCCCTGGTCGGCAACGGTGATTTACGAAACACACGTGCGTGGCTTCACGATCCATCCGAGTTCCCGCGTGGAGCATCCCGGCACGTACCGAGGCCTCATGGAAAAGATCTCCTATTTCAAAGAGCTGGGCGTGACGGCTGTGGAACTGATGCCCGTGCAGGAATTCAACGAACACCAGACGCTCTGCTCCAATCCGCAGACAGGTCAGGCACTCGGGAATTACTGGGGCTATGATCCCGTTGCTTTCTGTGCGCCAAAAGCCTCCTATAGCAGTTCGGGAGGGATGGGTCAGCAGACCTTGGAGTTCAAGGAAATGGTCCAGGCCTTCCATGACGCCGGCATCGAAGTGATCCTCGACGTGGTCTTCAATCACACGGCCGAGGGAAACGAACTGGGGCCGACGCTGTGCTTCCGCGGCATCGATAACACGATCTTTTATATGCTGGCGGACGATAAACGCTCCTATAGAGACTACACGGGCACCGGCAACACCATGAATGCCAACCATCCCGTGGTGCGGGAATATATTCTGACCGCGCTGCGCTACTGGGTGGTGGAGATGCATGTCGATGGATTCCGTTTTGACCTGGCCGCGGTGCTCGGTCGGGGCCGTTCCGGCAACGTGCTGGCCAATCCCCCGCTGCTCGAGCGGATCGCCGAGGATCCGATCTTGAGGGATGTGAAGATCATTGCCGAGGCGTGGGATGCTGCCGGCGCCTATGAGGTCGGGAGCTTCTCCGAGCGCCGCTGGGCGGAGTGGAACGGTCAGTATCGTGATGACGTTCGACGGTTCTGGCGCGGCGACGATGGATTTCTTGGTCTATTCGCCCAACGTATCTGCGGCAGTGCCGACATTTATTCCAAGTCCGGCAAAGGCCCCGAGAGCAGCATCAATTTCGTCACCTGTCACGATGGCTTCACGTTGCAGGATCTCGTGAGCTATCGACAGAAGCACAATGAACCCAACGGACAGAACAACCACGACGGGACGAGCGAGAATTTCAGCGAGAATTACGGCGCGGAAGGTGAGACAGCGGATGGCTGGATCGAGTCTATCAGGAAACGCCAGATCAAGAATTTCCTGTTGACCCTCTTCGTCTCACGCGGCGTGCCGATGCTATTGGGCGGCGACGAATTCCGGCGCACGCAACGCGGCAATAATAATGCCTACTGCCAGGACAACGAGACCAGCTGGTGTGACTGGAGTCACCTGGAGGAGCACCAGGAGATGTACCGCTTCACCCGTGGCATGATCGCCTTTCGTCGTGCCCATCCGATGCTGAGTACCGAGCAATTCTACACGGACGCCGAGATCCATTGGTTCAGTCCGCGCGGGGACTTGCCCCACTGGACTGAGCCGCAAGAAAAGCAGCTTGCCTGTCTGATTACGGAGGATGAGCACAGGGCTTTGTATCTGATGTTCAATGCCGTGGCTGAGGCGGTCACCTTTCACCTGCCAACCGAGCCACCAGGCACCCGGTGGCATCTCGCAGTGGACACATCTTACGAAGCGCCAGAAGACTTGTTTGATGCGGGCGATGAACTGCTCTTGGATCATTCGCAGGCGTACCACCTACACCCGCGGTCCAGCGTCATTCTCGTGGCGCGCCCGCCTACATAGTCAAAGCAGATGGTTCGAGCAGGAAGGAATTCAATGAATAAGACTACGCACGGTCACCAGCATCACGGAGGGCAGGATCGAGGGGAGAGTCATCCTCGCAGCCCTTATTGGAGACGGGTACATCACCACTGGTATTTCTGGGTCGGCATGTTGTTGATGCTGGTGGCCATTGTGAACTATGTGATGACTGAGGACTTGTCTTGGTTGCCGCGCAGCCAACCACAACAGCCACTATCAAGCGCGGATAGGAAATAGGAGAGCCCTTGTCCGGCGCGTCTGCCTACTACCTGTACAACGAGCCTGTGTCTGCGGCCCGCCCACTAAGAGGGCTATAAGAGTGATCCCGTACTGCGACAGCGTTGCAGTCTCACTAGAAGACGCACGAATCCTGTTGCTGCGATGATCCGATCGACGAAGGAAAAGACGATGAAGAAAGCGACGGCGGTCACCTGCCTGTTCCTCGACATCGGCGGTGTCCTGCTCACCAACGGGTGGGATCATCATGCCCGCAAACGGGCGGCGGCGCACTTCAAGCTGGGGTGGGCCGAGATGGAAGATCGGCATCGGCTGAACTTCGCTACCTACGAGCAGGGGAAGCTCACGCAGGAAGAATATTTAGGCCGGGTGATCTTTTACCAAAAGCGACCGTTCACCCGAGCTCGGTTTCGGCGCTTTATGTTCACCCAATCGAACCCATATCCCGAGATGATCGAGCTGGTTGCTCAGCTCAAGGTCCGGCACGGGCTGAAGATTGCCGTGGTCAGCAACGAAGGGCGCGAGCTGAATCCCTATCGGATCCGCACGTTCAAGCTGGACGGGTTTGTGGATGCGTTTATTTCCTCATGCTTCGTCCACCTTCGCAAGCCCGACGCGGACATCTTTCGGCTTGCGCTGGACATCTCCCAGGCGCCGGCCCGGCAGGTGGTCTATATCGACAATACCCCGATGTTCGTCCAGGTCGCGGAAGGGTTGGGGATTCGAAGCATCCTTCACACGGATTACAGTCCCACGTGCGCGAAACTGGCTTCGCTGGGATTGCAGAATGACGAAGGAGTCATCTATGAAACCGGCTAGCTCACGCATCCTGACAATCAATGGCGGCTCGTCGAGCATCAGGTTCGCGCTGTTCGAGACTGGTGCCTCGCTCCGCCGGATTCCGGATGGCGTGATATCCGCTAAGGCCGGCCGGGTTGTCCGCGCCATTTGAACGGATGAAGGACGCATGATAGCCAAGACGCCTTGCCGCGTTCTCGACCTTGCCTGAAAAAAAAGAGAATTAAACCATGAAGACACAAACTCTTTCACTGGAACTGCTCCACAAGATGGACGCCTATTGGCGCGCCGCCAACTATCTGTCAGTCGGTCAGATTTATCTATACGATAACCCGCTGCTGAAGCGGCCGCTGACGCTCGCGGATGTGAAGCAGATGCTGCTGGGACACTGGGGCACAACTCCCGGACAGAACTTCATCTACGTCCACTTGAACCGGGTCATCAAAAAATACGACCTCGACATGATTTACGTCTCCGGCCCAGGCCACGGAGGCCCGGCGGTGGTGGTCAACACGTATCTCGAGGGCACGTACAGCGAGATCTATCCCAATATCAACCAGGACGAGTCCGGGCTGCAGAAACTGTTCAAGCAGTTCTCGTTTCCCGGAGGGATTCCCAGCCACGCATCGCCGGAGTGCCCTGGCTCGATCCACGAGGGCGGCGAGTTAGGCTACTCCCTCAGCCATTCGTTCGGGGCGGTGTTCGACAATCCCGATCTCGTCGTCGCCTGCGTCGTCGGCGACGGCGAGGCCGAAACCGGGCCGCTGGCCACGGCGTGGCATTCCAACAAGTTTCTCAATCCGGCCACCGACGGCGCAGTGCTGCCGATCCTGCATCTCAATGGCTACAAGATTTCCAACCCGACTATCCTCGCGCGTATCACACGCGAGGAATTGGACCAATTTCTCCGCGGCTGCGGGTGGACGCCGTACTTCGTCGAGGGTCACGAGCCAGGGTTGATGCATGAGGCCATGGCCGCGACGCTCGACACGGCGGTGGAGCAGATCAAGAAAATCCAGCAGAACGCACGGGTCCACCACGACCTGACACGTCCGCGATGGCCGATGATCGTCCTCAATTCACCCAAGGGCTGGACGGGACCGAAGATGGTCGATGGCCTACAAGTGGAGGGCACGTTCCGAGCGCACCAGGTGCCGCTCTCAGACCCGGCCACCCATCCCGAACACCTCACGCTGCTGGAAGACTGGCTGAGGAGCTACCGGCCGGAGGAACTCTTCGACAAGCAGGGTCGCTTGAAACCGGAACTGGCCGAACTTGCGCCCAAGGGCGCACGGCGCATGGGCGCGAATCTCCACGCCAACGGCGGCATGCTGCTCCGCGACCTGCGGATGCCGGATTTCCGCGGCTACGCGGTCGACGTGCCGTCGCCGGGAGTGCACGGCATCGGCGACACGCATGTGCTCGGGCGTTTCCTGCGCGATGTGATGAAGCTGAACAGTGAGCAACGGAATTTCCGGGTCTTTGGCCCTGACGAGACGCTCTCGAACGGACTGGAAGCTCTCTTTGACGTGACCCAACGCCAATGGGATGCCGCGACCCTGCCGAACGACGAATGGCTCGCGCCAGCCGGGCGTGTGATGGAAATGCTCAGCGAGCACCAATGCGAGGGGTGGCTCGAGGGCTACCTGCTCACCGGACGGCATGGACTCTTCAACTGTTACGAAGCATTCATCCACATCATCGATTCGATGTTCAACCAGCACGCCAAGTGGCTGAAGGTGACGTCACACCTGCCGTGGCGGCGGAAGATCGCCTCGCTCAACTACCTGCTGGCCTCGCATGTCTGGCGCCAGGATCACAACGGCTTCACACACCAGGATCCCGGTTTCATCGACCAGGTCGTCAACAAGAAGGCCGAGGTTGTGCGTGTGTACTTTCCGCCGGATGCCAACTGCCTGTTGTCGGTGATGGACCATTGTCTGCGCAGCCGCCATTACGTCAACGTCGTGGTCGCGGGCAAGCACCCGGCGCCGCAATGGCTGACGATGGATGCCGCCGTCAAGCACTGCAGCGAGGGCATCGGCATTTGGCAGTGGGCCAGCAACGACCAGGCTGTTGCGCCCGACGTGGTCATGGCCTGTTGTGGCGACGTACCCACACTGGAGGCGCTGGCCGCCGTCTCCATCCTGCGCGAACACCTGCCCGACCTGAAAATCCGGGTGGTCAACGTCGTCGACCTGATGAAGCTGCAGCCGCCAACCGAGCACCCGCATGGGTTAAGCGACATGGATTTCGATGAGCTCTTCACCAAGGACAAGCCGGTGATCTTTGCCTTCCATGCCTACCCGTGGTTGATCCACCGGCTGACCTATCGCCGTACCAACCACGACAACATCCACGTTCGAGGCTACAAGGAAGAGGGCACTATCACCACGCCCTTCGACATGACGGTGCTGAACGATCTGGACCGCTTCCACCTCGTGATGGACACCATCGACCGCCTGCCACAGACCGGAGACAAGGGCGTTTACCTGAAGCAACAGCTGAAGGACAAGTTGATCGAGCATAAGCAGTACATCGACAAGCACGGCCAGGATCTGCCGGAAATCCGGAACTGGAAATGGGTCAACTCCAAATGAAAGGGCCCGCGCTTATCGACACTTCAAGGACGCTGGTCGCCGATGACGAGGGCCTGCTGGCGATGGATGAAAGTAATTCAACCTGCAATACACGATTTGCCGGGTTGGGGATTCCCCAGGCCGAGGAGGCCCACATGTGGGCGGCACTGCACGCTTTGTATTATCGAGTCAGATGCCAACGAGCTGCGCGCCGCATCGAATACAATGCCGCGATGGAACGGACATGAGCATGACAACAAGTATTCCGCAACTCACGAAATCTGCGGCATAAAAAAGACAAGAGAATAGCCATTATGGAACCCAACACACACCAGTCCAAGGCTCCCGAATCGAAGTCGGGGTCCAAGCCAGATCCCAAGGGTGATCTGAAATCCCTGCCCCTGGCAGAGGTGGAGAAAAAGTTGGAGTCGTCGCCGGAAGGCCTCACCCAAGCCGAGGCGCAGAAGCGGCTGACCCAATATGGGCCGAATGAACTTACCGAAAAGAAGACGAATCTATTTCTGAAATTCCTCAGCTATTTTTGGGGCCCCATCCCGTGGATGATCGAAGCGGCCATGATTCTGTCGGCGGTCGCCCGGCATTGGCCGGACTTTGCCATCATCCTCCTTCTACTGCTGGCCAACGCCGTGGTCGGATTTTGGGAAGAACACCAGGCGGGCAATGCTATCGCCGCGCTGAAGGCCAAACTGGCGATCACGGCCCGGGTGAAACGTGATGGGAAGTGGATCACCCCGGCGGCGCGGGAATTGGTGCCGGGCGACGTCATCCGCGTGCGCCTGGGCGACATCGTGCCGGCGGATGCACGCTTGCTGGAGGGTGACCCGATCGAAGTGGATCAGTCCGCGCTGACGGGAGAGTCGTTACCCGCCGAGCGAAAATCTGGCGATCCGGTGTTCTCGGGATCGATCATTCGTCAGGGTGAAATCGGCGCGATGGTGTATGCCACGGGTGTGAACACCTACTTCGGCAAGACGGCGCAACTGGTGCAGGAGGCGCACACCGTCAGCCATTTCCAACGCGCGGTGCTGAAGATTGGCAACTATTTGATCATCCTCGCCGTGACCCTTGTGGTGTTGATTCTGGGCGTTGCGCTCTTCCGCGGCGACCCGATGCTCACCACGTTGCAGTTTGCCCTGGTGCTAACCGTGGCCGCGATTCCCGTGGCGATGCCGACGGTCTTGTCGGTGACCATGGCAGTGGGCGCGCGTCTGCTGGCCCAAAAAGAGGCGATTGTGACCCGGTTGGCGGCCATCGAGGAATTGGCTGGCGTGGACGTGCTGTGCGCGGACAAGACCGGCACCCTGACCCAGAATAAGCTGACGCTGGGCGATCCCTTCAGCGTGAACAATATCCCTGCCGAGCAGGTCATCCTCAATGCCGCGCTGGCATCGCGTGCGGAGAATAAGGACACCATCGACCTCGCCGTGCTGGGAGGCCTGAAAAACGAGCAGGCCTTGAAAGGCTACCAGATGGTGCATTTCCAGCCGTTCGACCCGGTGCATAAACGTACCGAGGCCACCGTCAGGGGCACGGACGGAAAGGAGTTCAAGGTGACGAAGGGCGCGCCGCAGGTGATCTTGGAGTTGTCGGCCAATGCGGAACAGGTCAAGCCCACTGTCGAGCAGGCGGTCAACGAGTTCGCGGCGCGCGGCTTCCGCTCGTTGGGCGTGGCCCGCGCCGAGGGAGAAGGCCCGTGGCAGTTCGTTGGCGTGTTGCCCTTGTTCGATCCGCCGCGCGAGCAGGCCAAGGCAACCATCGCGACCGCCCGCCAGATGGGCGTAAAGGTCAAGATGGTGACCGGCGATGCACTCGCCATTGCGCGCGAAACAGCCGGGGAATTGGGGTTGGGTACCAATATCCTCGATGCCAGCGGTTTCGGCGACACCAAGCATCACGAGACGGGGCAGTTAGCGGAGTCCATCGAGAAAGCGGATGGATTCGCCCAGGTGTTCCCCGAACACAAGTTTCACATCGTGGATGTCCTGCAGCAACGCGGCCACATCGTCGGCATGACGGGCGACGGAGTGAACGATGCTCCCGCGCTGAAGAAGGCTGACTGCGGCATCGCCGTGTCGGGCGCGACAGACGCGGCCCGCGCGGCGGCGTCCATCGTGCTGTTGACACCTGGGCTGTCGGTGATCATTGACGCGATCAAGGAGAACCGGAGAATTTTTCAGCGGATGACCAGTTACGCGATCTACCGCATCGCGGAGACGCTGGGCGTGCTGATGTTCATGACGCTGGCGATCCTGATTTTTAACTTTTATCCACTGACGGCGGTGATGATCGTGATGCTGGCGTTGCTCAACGACGGCGCCATCCTGTCCATTGCCTATGACAACGTGCATTACAAGGACATGCCCGAGGCATGGAATATGCGGCTGGGGGTCGCCACAGTGGTGAGCGTCATCGGGGTGATGGACTCATTCGGCCTGTTTTATCTCGGTGAGCGTGTCTTTCATCTCGACCGCGCGCTCATCCAGACGCTGATGTATTTAAAACTGTCGGTAGCGGGACATTTCAAAATTTTCATCACCCGCACGCGCGGCCCGTTCTGGTCCATTCGGCCCGCGCGGATTCTGCTGGTCGCGGTGTTCGGCACGCAAATCGTGGCGACGCTGGTGGCGGTGTATGGGTTGTTTATGCCGCCTATTGGCTGGGGCTGGGCAGCCATGGTGTGGGGTTACTCCCTAGTATGGTTCCTTGTGAATGACCGCGTGAAACTGCTTGCGTATCGGGTGTTCGATCCCACTGACGCGCCGCTGTTGGGCAAGAAAACCGTCGGTGAGACCCCGCAGACCGCCGAGCGAGCCTATGAGCTTTATGAGCAGCACGGCCGCCGCGATGGCCATGCGGTTCAGGATTGGCTTCAGGCGGAGCGCGAGATTCGGAAAGATTAGGCGGGACGGGCGAAGGCTCGGTCAACGTCCTTCTGAGCCCCATGAGTGCTCGGCACAACCCACTCAACTACTGACGACGAAGGAATGAAGATGAAAATAAACTCAAAGGATTTCCGGGTGCAGGAAGGCGAAAAGATCACACTCAAACAGTGGCCGACGCTTGTGGAGCCATTTTATAAATCGAACAAGCGGTATCAAAAACTCCTGGGAGAACACGTTGAGGAGTTGAGCTCGTTGCAACGCCTTCTCTACGCGTCCAACCGCTATGCGGTGCTCCTGATATTTCAGGCGATGGACGCTGCCGGAAAGGATGGCGCCATCCGGCACGTGATGTCCGGTGTCAATCCACAAGGCTGTCAGGTTTTCAGCTTCAAACACCCGAATGCTTCGGAACTCGATCACGACTTTCTGTGGCGCACCACCCGATCTCTTCCGGAACGAGGGCGCATCGGCATCTTCAACCGCTCCTATTACGAGGAAGTGCTGATTGTTCGGGTGCATCCGGAGATCCTGCGCACCGAGGGGTTGCCGGACAAGTTACTCGACGAGAAAAATGTCTGGCAGGGGAGGTATCGCTCCATCGTGAACCTGGAAAACCATCTCTATCGAAACGGAACACGAGTCATCAAGTTTTTCCTTCACCTTTCGAAGGAAGAACAGCGAAAGCGATTCCTTGCGCGCATTGATGAGCCGGACAAGAACTGGAAATTCAGCCTCTCGGACATTCACGAAAGGAAATACTGGAAGCAGTATATGAAGGCGTATGAGGCGTGCCTGAGTGCCACGAGCACCGCAACCGCACCCTGGTATGTCGTCCCCGCCGATGATAAGGAGAATGCCCGGTTGATTGTGTCCCAAATCATCCTTGATGCGCTCAATGAACTGGAGATGGCCTATCCCAAGACTACCGCGAAACGTCGGAGGGAATTACAATCTATCCGCAAGCTGCTCGCGAAGTAACGTGTGAATGATGGCCTATGATTTGACGAGCGCTGCCAGGGTAACCGGCAATCCCTGCGTAACCTCCCTCGGAAGGGGAGAAGGGAGTGAAAGCTATGAAACCCAATGATCACCTCGAACCGACGGTTTTTGTCATTTTTGGCGGAGCCGGTGACTTGACGTGGCGGAAACTGGTTCCGGCCTTGTTTGACCTGTCTCAGGATCGCAGTCTACCCGCTGATTTTTCGGTCATCGCGGTGGATCGTGTCGACTTGAGCGACGAAAAATTACGCAAGCGGCTCCACGCCGGCGTCAAGAAGTTCGCGCGCCACGGCATGGTGAAAAGCAGCGCATGGCGAGAGTTTGCCAGGCATCTCCACTATCAGCAGGGCGATTTCAAGAAGCTCCACACGTATACGGCGTTAGGGGAGCACTGTGCGAAGCTGGAAAAGGAATGGGGCGCCAAAGTCCACCGCATCTTTTACATGGCCACACCGCCGAGCCTATTCGGCGAAATCCCGAAATATCTCGGCAAGGCCGGGTTGGCGCGTGACCGGAAGCTGTCGCGGATTGTAGTCGAGAAACCGATCGGCTATGACCTGGAATCCGCCCGCGTCCTGAATGCCATCCTCGCCGCCAATTTTGAGGAATCTCAGATCTTCCGCATCGACCATTATTTGGGCAAGGAAACGGTGCAGAATATTCTGGCGTTCCGCTTTGCCAATCCGCTCTTTGAGCCGCTCTGGAACCGGCGGTATGTGGAGTATGTGACCATCACCGCCGCCGAAGAGGTGGGGGTCGAACATCGTGGCGGCTATTACGACCATGCGGGAGCTCTACGTGACATGGTGCAGAATCACCTGATGCAACTCCTGTGTCTCGTGGCGATGGAACCGATGGTCTCGTTCAATGCTGACGAGATTCGCAACAAAAAAGTGGATGTGCTCCACGCCGTTCGTCCGATTCACCCTGACACCGTCCATCAATGCGTGGTGCGCGGGCAATACGGCCAGGGGTGGGTTGGCGGCAAAAACGTGCCTGGTTATCGCGAAGAAGATGGCGTATCGCCTGATTCCCAAACCGAGACATTTGTCGCGCTCAGGCTGTTCCTCGACAACTGGCGCTGGCAGGGTGTGCCTTTCTACCTCCGCACCGGAAAGCGGCTCGCCCGACAGGCCTCGGAAATTACGATCCAGTTTCGCAGTGTGCCACATCAGTCGTTTCCGGCTGAGTCCACTCTCGATTGGCAGTCGTCCCGCCTGACGATGTCCATCCACCCTGACGAAGGTATCGTGCTCCGCTTTCAAGCCAAACACCCCGGGCCACAAATGCACCTGCGGTCGGTGGAGATGAAGTTCAATTACCGGGACACGTTCGCCGCCCGATCGCCTGACGCGTATGAGACGTTGCTCTGGGACGTCATGAAGAATGACGCCACGCTGTTCATGCGCTCCGACCAGGTCGAAGCGGCCTGGCGGCTGTTGATGCCGGTGCTGGACGTGTGGGCAGTGGCTCCGCCCAGTGACTTCCCCAATTACGCCGCCGGCACGTGGGGGCCGGAGGACACGCAAGGGCTGCTGGCTCAAGGGCATAGTTGGCCCCTGCCGACCGAATTGGTGAGACGGCGAGGAAAAAAGGAAAGGAGTTCGTGACTCGACATCATAGGACATATCCGGCGTCATGAGAATTTTCGTGACTGACGTTAGCGACGCGCATGTGAAACTGGGAGAAGGAGGACGCTTTTACCGGCCCGGTCAGTCCGACGATCCTCCTGGATCTCGGCTGTATGCATGTTATCCTCAGACACAGCGGGCGCCGATACAAGCAGGGCGATTCCGGCATGTCCATTTTTCAACAGTACGGGTTGCTCTGGCACCGGCGCTTCGATCAGTGAGCCACAACCGAAGGAGAACCAGCATGACAGCAATCGCACCACTCACCACACGCGGGGCGTGGAAGTCCCTTGAAGCCCATTACGCAACAGTCCGACCACTCCATCTCCGGACGCTTTTCGCAGACGACCCTACACGCGGGGAACGCATGAGAGCCGAGGCCGTCGGCATTTACTTCGACTATTCCAAGCATCGCATCACGGATGAGACGCTCACTCTCTTGTTACAGTTGGCGGAGGAGTCCGGCCTCCGCGGCCGCATCGATGCCATGTTTCGCGGGGACAAAGTCAATGTCACTGAGAAGCGGGCCGCCCTGCACGTGGCCCTGCGCGCCCCCAAGGGGCACTCCATTATCGTGGACGGGGAGGACGTTGTGCCTCAAGTCCACGCCGTCTTAGAAAAAATGGCCGTCTTCTCAAGCCTGGTACGTAGGGGAGAATGGAGAGGCTACACCGGCAAAGCGATTCGCAACGTCATCAATATCGGGATCGGTGGGTCTGATCTGGGCCCTGTGATGGCGTACGAGGCATTGCGGCACTATAGCCAGCGCGACTTGACCTTCCGCTTCGTCTCCAACATCGACGGCACCGACTTCGCCGAGGCCACGCGCAACCTCGATGCCGAAGAGACCCTGTTCATCGTCTCGTCGAAAACTTTCACGACTCTGGAGACGATGACCAACGCGCGTACGGCTCGCGACTGGGCTCTGACGACACTAAAACAGCCAGCCGCTATCGCCAAACATTTCGTGGCGGTCTCGACCAACGCCGAAGAGGTGGCGAAGTTCGGGATAGATCCCGCCAATATGTTCGAGTTTTGGGATTGGGTCGGAGGCCGCTACTCGATGGATTCGGCGATAGGTCTCTCGACGATGATCGCCATCGGCCCCGACCAGTTCCACGCCATGCTCGACGGGTTCCATCAGATGGACGAGCATTTCCGCCTGGCTCCGTTCGAGCGCAACCTGCCGGTGCTGATGGGACTCTTGGCCCTCTGGTACAACAATTTCTTCGATGCGCAAACCGTGGCGGTCCTGCCCTACGAGCAGTACCTGAAGCGCTTTCCGGCCTACCTCCAGCAGTTGACCATGGAGAGCAATGGTAAGCACGTCACACTTCAGGGGACCGAGGTGGCCTACCAAACCGGACCCATCTACTGGGGGGAGCCGGGCACCAATGGTCAGCATTCCTTCTACCAACTGATTCATCAGGGAACGAAACTTATTCCTTGCGACTTTATCGCGTTTACTCAGCCGCTGAACCCTCTCGGTCGCCACCATGACCTGCTCCTGGCCAACGTATTTGCTCAGGCAGAGGCGCTGGGCTTCGGAAAAATGTCGCAGGAGGTCCAAGCCGCAGGCACGCCATCTTGGTTGGTCCCGCATCGGATCTTCGAGGGCAACCGTCCCTCCAGCATGCTTCTTCTAGAGCGTCTGACCCCGGCGACACTGGGAACGCTCGTCGCGCTCTATGAACACAGCGTGTTTGTGCAAGGGGCCATCTGGAACATTGACTCGTTTGATCAATGGGGCGTTGAATTGGGAAAGGTGCTTGCCGAGCGCATCATCCCAGAACTTGAGAGCGAGTCGGAGTCTGCACTGAAGCACGATAGCTCAACAAACTGCCTGATCAGGCGCTACCGCAAATGCAAGGATCACTCGACATGACCATGGGGTTTGAATATTTGATCACTGCTATGTATATAGCCTGGAATACATCCGAGACGGATTCCAGAGTCCATTTCATCAATTGCGGTTATTTTCGTGAGTAACGCGATTCATCCCGCGATGGTGCCACACATTCTATCTCAAGTGCGACTGCACGACCCCCGGCGACTCTTTCGCGCAAGTGTTCGACGATTGCCGGCTATGAAAGCGGATGTGCTTAGAATGCAGCCAACCCATAAGAATTATTGGCGGGATTTGGGATACCCACACTATTGTTTTGCTCTTACGGATGGAATACAAGAGTCTAGAAGTAGGGGTGTAACTGATGAAGCATGCGATTGAAATATGAGTTTACATAATAGTTCTTATCAGACGTAATAGATTTTTCCTTTATGTCACTCGAACTGCTCGGTCGAATCCAGCAAGAACTATCGATCACCGGTAGCGCGATCTATGAAACCGTCCTTGCGTTTGCCGAACGTGTCAACCGCAAGGTCCAAGTCCTCCGTTTGCATAGCCAGGCGTCGAACTTGTTGAGCCAGATCGAACAGGTTCACGGGGAACTCGGACGTCAGCTTGCCACGCTCTGTGCCAAGCGTCCACCGTTCAGCCATGAGTCAACCCTGCCATCCGATCAATTAGAACGTCTCCTCGGTCAGGCTGGCGACCGCATTCAGCAACTTAAACGGACGCTGCTCAGCGTCGACAGCCATATCCGCGAGCTCAAGCTGGAAACGATCCACCATGAGCTTCTGACCCTGCAACAGGACCTGAGCCTTCGCGCTGCGGCCATCGAACGGTTCCCTGTCCTCCAGGGATCACCGGTGATTGGAAGGACACTCGCTGAGGTGGCGCTGCCTGCGTCGGTTCGTCTCGTCACAGTCCTTCGTGGACCATTTCTCCTACAGCCAGACGTTGCCCTCGTGCTCCGTGTCGACGATGTCCTGGTCATGATCGGGATGCTTGCTGATCTCGAGCAGGTTGCCGCAGAGTTCGCCCAAGCCCGTAACGCCAAGCCGGCGTAAATCAACTCTGCAAGCCCTCCTATAGCCTGCGTGAACCATGGGGCGAGGCGAGTAGGCTTCTCCGCTTTCCATGATGTAGAATGCCGTGAAGGGGTAAGGATGATCCGCCTGCTACGAATCCTCATCTGCCTTGTGTTCTTGGCCTGGCTCGATAGCCACTCGGCCACCGCTGAGTCCGTCGCACCAAAATCCAACGACTCATCAGGACTCCGCCTGCTGGAAGACATGCAAACCGTTATTATCGACTTGGCCGAATCGGCGAAACCCTCCGTGGTGAATCTCATTCCCTTGTCCGGAGCAGGGCGGGGACGTGAATTGCCTCAAGAGCGGGTTCCCAATGCATCAGGCTCAGGCTCCGGCGTCGTCATCGATCCTGAAGGACACATCATCACGAACAGCCATGTCATCGGCGACGCGTCGGAAATTGAGGTCCGCTTTTCCGATAAATCCAAGCTAATTGCCCAAGTCGTCGGTAAGGATCTGGATACGGACTTAGCCGTCCTCAAGGTGACCACCACCCATCCCCTCCCCAGCGCAAGATTCGGGGATTCGTCCGGCGTGCGCGTCGGCCAATGGGTACTTGCCGTGGGGAATCCTTTCGGACTCGATCGGACGGTCACGCTCGGCGTAGTCAGCGGAATCGGCCGGGAGAACATCAATCTCTCGCGCTACGAAAATTTCATCCAGACGGACGCGTCGATCAATCCCGGCAACTCGGGCGGCCCGCTCTTCAATTTGCGCGGCGAAATCATCGGCATCAATACCGCCATCATTAACTTCGCCCAAGGGATCGGTTTCGCAATTCCCTCCAACATGGTCAAGCAGGTGATTCATCAGTTATTGACTCAGGGACGGGTGACACGAGGCTGGCTGGGCGTAGGAATCCAACCGCTCACGGTGGAGCTGGCGCGCAAGTTCGGCGTCAACGAAGGCGAAGGGGTGCTGGTCAACGAAGTCTTCGACAAGGACCCGGCTGCTGCAGCCGGCATCAAACCCGGCGACATCCTGGTCCGTATCGACGGGACCGTGATCGACACGCCGAACCGTCTCTCTCGCGTCGTGGCAGGATTGCTCCCGGGCTCGACGGCTAAGGTTGAGATTGTCCGCGATCAACAACGCCTGGTGCTGGACGTGGCCTTAATTGAACGTCGGGACCATGCCACGACCACCTCGCTTCCCCAGGCACGTACTGAAGTCAAGTTAGGCCTCGATGTGCAAGATCTGACGCCGGGCCTCGCCGATAAATTCAAGCTGCAG
Organism: Nitrospirota bacterium; assembly: GCA_018971525.1. Lineage (GTDB taxonomy): Bacteria > Nitrospirota > Nitrospiria > Nitrospirales > Nitrospiraceae > Palsa-1315. The sequence goes on along the minus strand of JAGXAR010000014.1, from coordinate 40,543 downwards.
GAAAGCCGGGGCGTACTCATTACCAAAGTGGATCCTGGCAGCCTCGCCCAATCGGAAGGGCTTCATGAGGGGGATCTCATCAAGGAAGTGAACCGTGTCGATGTGGGTTCGGTCGGAGAATTCAGCACCGCGGTCTCCAAGGTCCGGCGCGGCGAAACCGTCCTCCTCCGCGTGCTGCGAGAAAGTCGCGCCTTCTACGTGGTGCTCAAATCGACCGACCCCTGATCGATCAATGTGCCGCCGTCGCATGAGGCTCCACCTTGTGAGCCTCAATGATTCGAACCGCAAGTTCGCGCGGCACTTCGTCGTACCGCGCGAATTCCACAACATAACTGCCACGTCCTGCCGTTAACGAGTTCAGCGTCGTGGCATATGTGATCAGCTCAGCCATTGGAACAAGGGCCGTGATCTGTTCAGTCTGATCCTTCGCCTCCACGTGGAGGATCCGCCCACGTCGCGCATTCAAATCCCCGATCACACCTCCGATGTGATCCGCCAGCGCCTCGACCTCCACCGTCATGATCGGCTCTAACAGGAGGGGATGGGCCGCCTCCAAAGCCTTCTTGAACCCCATCGACGCGGCGATTTTAAACGCCATCTCGGATGAATCGACCGCATGGTACGACCCATCGTAGACGGCCACCCTGCAATCGACGACAGGAAACCCCGCAAGGATCCCGTGCTGCATGGCTTCGACCACCCCTTTCTCCACCGCCGGAATAAAGTTACGTGGAATGGCCCCGCCTATCACCTTGTTCTCAAACTTGAACCCCTCCCCGCGCGGCAGAGGCGCAAGCTCCAGCCAGCAATCGCCGTACTGGCCATGCCCTCCGGTTTGCTTCTTATATTTCCCCTGTGCCTGTGCCGTGGTGCGAACGGTTTCGCGGTACGGAATTTTCGGCATATGGAGTGTCACCTCCGCTCCGTATTTGCGGTGCAACTTTTCGAGAGCAAGATCGATGTGCAATTGGCCCATCCCGCTTAAGACCATTTCCTTGGTGTCGGCATGCCGCGAAAATTCAAGCGTCGGATCTTCTTCGATCAGCTTATGCAGCCCGATACTAACTTTCTCGATATCGGCGTTGGACTTCGGCTCGATTGCAAAGGACAACACGGGTCGCGGAAGCACCGTTCTTGGGTAACAGATGAGAGCGTTTTCGTCACAGAGCGTGTCGCCGGTTTGCGTGTCCTTGAGTTTCCCAACGGCCACGATCTCCCCTGCTCCAGCCGAAGGCACGACTGTATGTTTCTTCCCCAACACCCTGTACAGGTGTCCGCTTTTCTCTTTGCTACTCCGAGAACCATTAAAGACCGTCGAGTCCGCATGAAGAACCCCCGACAAGACCCGCAGATAGGACAGTCGTCCGACAAATGGGTCTATCAGCGTCTTGAAGACGACTCCGGAAAATGGGTCTTCTTGAACGGCACGGCGAATTACCGTCTCGCCCGTATCTGGATGCAAGCCTTCCAACGGGATTTTCGAAGCCCGGTCCATCGGCGATGGCAGAAAATCGACGATCGCATTAAGGAGCGGAACGATGCCGATATTCCTGATGGCGGAACCGCAGTAGACCGGAACAATCGTGCCGGCCTGGACGCCAAGGCGAAGTCCATGGATCAGGTCCTCACGGGTCAGCTCCCCCGCCGCGAGATACTGTTCCAATAATCGATCATCACGCTCGGCCGCCGCCTCTTGAATGCGCTTCCGTGCGTCCCCCGCCAACGTCGTCTCGTATTCAGGTACCGGCATCTGCCGAACCGTGGGGACCTCCATGCGCGAAGTGATGACGCTCTGCTGAAGGAGATCCAGCACCCCCTCAAGCTGGACGCCACTGCCAAAGGGTAACGACATCGGCAATGGCATGATCCCAAGATCGCGTTGACACATCGCGATAATCCCGTCGAGGGAGGCACCGTCTTTTTTATCCAATTCGCTGAGGAAAAGAAGGAAGGGCAAGCCGAGTGCTTTGACGCGAGACCAGACTCTGATGAGTTCGCTCCGGATCCCCGAGGAGGCACCCAGCACCAGGATCACCGCGTCCACCGCTCGCAGTGCCATGACCGTCTCTCCGAGCAGGTCCAGTGCGCCGGGAGGATCGACGAGATTGATGGTGGTGTGATTCCAGGAACAACGGAGGAGACTGGTACTGACGGAACTGCGCCGGTGCAATTCTTCCGGCTCGAAGTCCGAGACGGTCGTGCCTTGTGCGATCGACCCGAGGTGGGGAACAGCGCCGGCGGCAAAGAGCATGGCCTCGGCCAGCGAGGTCTTCCCGGCACCGGCACTGGAGATCATGGCCACATTTCTGAGTGACTCCCTGCGTAGCTCGCTCATAGGGCCCTCCTCAAGATAGCCAGAAGACGGTCATATCTTCCGGAGATGAAATGGCCTGCTTACATCGCTGCGACTCCCCCTCGATCAAGCCTCTGCACCTTGGTTTGTCAACCAACCTTGGTCGGCAAAACTGACATAGCGTCCATCGCCGACGACGAGATGGTCAAGAACCCGAATGCCCAGTACCTCCCCTGCCGACACCAATCGCGCCGTCAGGACACGATCTTCCTGACTCGGCGTAGGATCACCACTGGGATGGTTGTGCAGGAAGATCACTGCCGCCGCGGATTCTTTCACCGCGAGTGTGAAGACTTCGCGTGGATGGACAATGCTGAGCGTCAAGCTGCCTTCCGAAACCGTCGCGTCACGCATAATGGCATGCTTGGCATCCAGTAAAATGACTTTGAAGATTTCGTGACGCAGGTCCCGCAAAGTCGGATGGTAATGGGTGAAGAGATCACGACTGCAGGTGATCTTGGTTCCTTTGGTCAACGGACCAGCAAGGGCGCGCCGCCCCAATTCAAGAGCCGCCTTCAGTTGGGCCGCTTTCGCCTCCCCCACACCCGGGATAGCACAGAGTTCTTCGATCCCGCATTGAGCAAGTCCAGCCACGCCACCGAGTCTATCCAGGATATCCATCCCGACTTTCACGGCTGAAGACCCGTGGCGACCAACTCGAAGGAGAATAGCCAGGAGTTGGGCATTGGTGAGCATCTGAGAGCCATGAGTCAGCAGTCGTTCGCGCGGTCGTTCTGTCTCAGGCCATTGAGCGATGCCTTGCCCTCCTTTCTTGCTGGCCATTCATCCTCCTAGGACAAAAAATGACAGTCTGAACGTTTTTGTACTGGCGATCGGCCCTCGGTGACCACTTGGTAACAAATACGTAGCCCCTAAGCTGTTGAAATTACGTACAGCGCAAAATGGTGCAGTAATTGCTTTAGCAAGGCCAACAGCGGTACACATCACAACCAGGGAGGATTCAATGGAATGTCCGAAGTGTAAAGGCCTCATGATGTTGGAACGGTTCTCCGACTTCTTCTTAATTTTCTACGCCTGGAAATGTGTCAACTGCGGCGCGATCATCGATCGCACCATTTCAAATAATCGACGGAAGAGCTTGGCCGCTCGCAATCCCCAGACAGTGGCAACCCACTAGAACAATTGCGATTCGTGTATATCCGGGTCGACCGTCTTGATCGCCACGGATGGTCGACATTGCCACACTGATGCGCCGTCGCTCACGCCTTGCGCCGCCAGATCACCAGGCGGCATTATAGCCACAGGCTCGAAGGTCGTCAAAACGCTTCCATTTCTTTCGCTCCCCCTTCCTGGCTGCCACGGCAGCTTCACTTCACAGTTTCACACCTCGCTTCAGCTGCACTCATCTTGACCCCTTCAAAAACGCTATGTTAGAGTCAATCGCTCCTGAAATGTCTCTCACCTAAGATTATGCGTGTCATTGCCGGATCCCACCGAGGTCGACGCTTGAGTGGGCCACAAGGAACTGCACTCCGTCCCACATCAGACAAGGTGCGCGAGGCCCTTTTTTCGATTCTCGGGACCCAGGTGTCAGGAGGTCGCTTTCTTGATTTGTATGCAGGCACGGGAGCCGTCGGGATTGAAGCGTTGAGCCGTGGAGCCATCAGCGTCACCTTTGTCGAGTCAGACCCCAAGGCCGTGCAACTCCTACAGAGGAATCTACAGGCCTGTCAGCTGCTCGACCGCGCTCAGGTTCGTGCGGGAAAGGCAGCCGCCTTCCTCGGGCGGAAAGACTGGTGGGGCGGCCCCTACGACGTACTCTTTGCGGATCCGCCGTATGCCGCTTTGGATGAGATAGAAATCCTGATCCATGCCTGGAGGCCCGGGCTATTGTCGGAGCATGCCGCCGTGATTATTGAACAAGACTCGCGCACCAAATTGCCTGCATCGATTGACCATGCCGCCCTTGTGCGACGGTACGTGTACGGCGACACAGCACTACATCTGTACGGATTGTCCATCTCAGAGTCGACCGCATCATGAAAATTGGCATTTATCCAGGAACCTTCGATCCCATTACCCATGGACACACCGACATCATCACCCGAAGCTTGCGAGTGTTTGATAAAGTGGTAGTCGCCGTCGCGCCGAATCCAGCGAAGCATCCCCTCTTCAGCCTGACAGAGCGACTGGAGATGATCCGGCTCGTGATGAAGGAGATGAAACAAGTTGAAGTGACCCACTTCGATGGCCTGCTCGTGGACTATGTTCAGCGATACGGTGCACATGCGATCATCCGTGGCTTGCGGGCGATCTCGGACTTCGAACATGAATTCCAGATGGCCCTTATCAATCGCAAAATCGCCAAACAGGTCGAAACCGTGTTCCTGATGCCCAGCGAAGAATATTCCTATTTGTCGTCAACCATCATTAAAGACGTGGCCACCCACGGCGGAGCGCTCACGGAATTTCTGCACCCCGAGGTCGCCCGCCAACTGCAGGAACGGATCAGGAGTTTGAAAACATGAAGCTTGCTGCACGAGCGGGGCGAATTACCCCCTCTCCCACCTTGGCCATGGCCGCAACCGCGAAGGCGATGGCAGCGCGTGGAATCGATGTCGCCGATTTCTCGTCTGGAGAACCGGACTTCGATACACCTGAACCGGTCAAAGCCGCCGCAGAAGCCGCAATTCGTGCGGGGTTCACGAAGTATACGCCCTCATCCGGCATCGATGAGCTGCGCCAAGCGATTATCGACAAACTTCAGGCGGAGCAAGGGCTCCGGTACGAGAAGTCTCAAGTGCTGGTCTCGTGTGGCGCCAAACATTCGCTCTACAACCTTGCCGAAGCGCTCCTCGAAGCAGGTGACGAAGTCATCATTCCCGTTCCCTATTGGGTCTCCTATGCCGACCAAACTCTTCTGAACGACGCCACGCCGGTGTTCTTGCCGACCCGTGAAGAGGCTGGGTACGCCATTGATGCCAATGAATTGGAACGGCTGGTCACACCACGAACCAAAGCGATTATCGTCAATAGCCCCTGCAATCCAACGGGAGCGACCTACGATCGGAAGACGCTCGAACGCCTTGCTGAACTGGCTCTCCGTCGCAATCTCCTTCTGATTTCAGATGAGATTTATGAAAAAGTCCTCTACGACAGAGTGACCCACACGAGCATTGCCTCGTTAGGACCGGAGGTCGCCGCTCGTACCGTCGTGATCAACGGTGTCTCGAAGGCCTATGCGATGACCGGCTGGCGGATCGGCTACGCGGCCGGGCCCAAAGACCTTCTGACCGCCATGGCGAACATTCAAAGCCAGAGTACGTCCAACCCCTGTTCCATTTCACAAAAGGCTGCCGTCGTGGCCTTACGCGAAGGTGCTGCGTTCACAGAAAAGATGGTGACAGAGTTCGACCGGCGACGGCGCGTCATGGTCGAGCGCCTAAATGCAATGCCCGGCGTTCGCTGCCAAATGCCTACCGGAGCATTTTATGCGTTCCCCAATGTGAGTGGACTGCTCGGACGGAAGAGCACAAGCGGAACAATCGGAACTCCGACCGACCTCGCGAACTACTTATTGCAAGAATTCAAGGTCGCCGTAGTTCCCGGTGAGCCATTTGGGAGCACCCAGCATATTCGACTGTCGTATGCGACCAGCATGGACACGATCGTCCGAGGAATGGATCGCCTCGACGCGGCGTTCAAACAGCTCACCTAGAGTGGGGTCCCTCATCATGAGGGCCTCATCTGCATGATGACAGCAGGCAATTTGTTCTAGCAGGAGGAAATGAATCGTGCCAATTTACGAGTACCAGTGTGAAAGCTGCGCGGATAGGTTTGAGGTCAAACAAAGCATGAAGGACGACCCCCTCACCAGCTGCCCGCGATGCGGGAAGCCCGTACAACGGCTTATTTCCTCGCCCGCCATCATGTTCAAGGGCAGCGGGTGGTACGTGACGGACTACTCCGACAAAATGAAACCTTCCTCAGGCAGTGAAGCACCGGCACCTAAGGCTGGGGAGAAAAAAGAGGAAGCGCCAGGCACGTCCGATCAGACGACGTCTGCGGCTCCGTCTACGCCAGCTTCTCCCCCCGCGTCTGCGCCGGCAAGCAGCCCGTCTAGCACGGGCTCAACCTCTTCCAGCACAGCGACGACCGCGCCATCGTCGTCATCTTCCGCCAAATAGACAACGGAGACGAGGCGCGCTAGCGCACGTGTGTAGCCTTGGCCGGTGCTTTCTTCTTGACCGAGGCCTTCTGCGTGACCTTTGCGGAGGGCTTGGCTGCGCCCGCTTTCGGCGCTGCAGCTTTCGCCGACTTCGCCAGCCGCTCCTGTGCGGCCGCCAGGCTATTCTGCAAGCTGTTGATCATTGACGATTTATCGCGGTTCGCCCGTGACAGATCATCCACTTGCACCTGCAAGTCGTCTTTCACCTTCGTAATCGAGGCGAGTTGATTCTGTAACTGGGTCTTTTCCACTGTCGCGGTCTGCAGTTCGGAGCGGAGTTGTTCTATTTGTGTTTGAAGTGCGGGGGGCCAGTAATCGCACCCGGAAAGACCCACCGAGAAGATCGTTATCGCGGCCACCGCCGCAAGATTCCGCACCATCATTGTTTGAGTCATCAGCATTCTCCTTTCAGTGTGAACGATGCAATCAATTTCGCCGACTATCTGCGTCGAGATGCAGGCCGTGAGAGGCCAACTGTGCCGCGATGGCACCTCGATCTACTGTTCCATCGCGAATGATTCGGATCGGCCCCCGTGCATCGATGACGGTGGACGGTTGCCCGCCGGGGGTTGGTCCGGCATCAACGATCAAATCAACCGCGTCGCCAAGGCTGTGCTGCACCTCTTCGGCCCTGCGGGGCGGCGGCATGCCCTCACGATTCGCACTGGTGCCGGTCACCGGCCCGACTCGACGCAAGAGATCACCCAGCGGCTGCCAGGCACTGAGACGGATGCCGACAGAGCCGGTCCCCGCAGTCACCGCATCGGAGAGTCCAGCCGCTGCGGGGAAGACGATCGTGAGAGGCCCGGGCCAGAACGCGTTCATTAATACGGTGGCCGCTGGTGGGATGCTTCGAACGAACGGCTCCAACTGAGGTCTGTCTCCGATCAGCACGAGAATCGGTTTACCCTCCGACCGGCCTTTGACCCGCCACAATTTGGCGAGCGCCTGCTCGTCGAAGGGAGCCACTGCTAGCCCGTAGAAACTTTCCGTAGGCAGGGCGATAAGCCCGCTCTCTCCGAGCACGCGACGCACCCGCTCAGCAAGCACCGGAACGGTGGAAGCAGCGTAGCGCTCGATCGTTGCCATGGCAGGAACCATCAGCCCCATTCTGCGTTACGCGTGACGTGCGAATGCGCGATGCGCAATATCCGTCCGATAGTGAGAGCCTTCAAATGAAATCGACCGGGTCACGCGATAGGCCTCCGCTTGCGCGTCGGCTAAGGTCTTTCCACGTCCCGTAATTCCCAGCACCCGGCCCCCGGCCGTCACCACCTCGGTACCTGCTCGTGCCGTACCCGCATGAAATACCACGGTCGTCGCATCAGTCGTGGTCGGCAATCCGTGAATTGCCCGGCCAGTCTGATAGACACCGGGATAGCCTCCCGACGTCATGACAACGCATACCGCCGTCTCATCATGCCAGTCCACGGTGAGCTGATCGAGCCGATGTTCGACCACGGCCTCCATCACCTCAAGCAAATCGGTCTTGAGCAATGGGAGCACGACTTGGGTTTCCGGATCCCCCATCCGGGCATTGAACTCCAGGACGTACGGCGTCCCCTTCACGATCATAAGCCCGGCGTATAAAACCCCCTGATACGGACAGCCTATGCGAGACAAGGCTTCGACGGCGGGATAGAGGACCTGCCGGGTAACTTGCTCGCGCAGCGCCATGGTGCCGAGCGGCGCAGGACAATAGGCCCCCATGCCCCCGGTATTGGGTCCCGTATCGCCATCCCCGACTCGTTTATGATCTTGCGCCGGCAGCATCGGCACCACTGTCCGGCCATCCGTGAAGGCCATGATCGTCAGTTCCTCGCCGTCAAGAAACTGTTCGATCAACACCCGCTGACCAGCCTGACCAAACACCGCATGCTCAATCGAATCTCGGACAGCCTGCATCGCCTCCTCACGAGTCGTCGCGACCACCACTCCCTTCCCCTGCGCCAGTCCATCAGCCTTCACCACCACAGGGAGTTCATGTAGAGCAACATAGGTTAAGGCTGGCTTGATCTGATCGAAACTTTGCGCCTTCGCCGTACGGATCTTCGCGCTGGCCATGATCTCTTTGGAGAAGACCTTGCTGGCTTCGATTCGTGCGGCGCCCTTCGTCGGTCCAAATATTTTGAGCTTGGATTTGCGAAATTCGTCGACAATGCCCAACGCGAGCGGGGCTTCCGGCCCCACGACCGTCAGATCAATCTTCTCCGACTGCACGAATGTTTTCAGTCCGGCAATATCGTCGGCTTTAACCGGCACACAGGTCGCGAGCGATTCGATCCCCGCATTGCCCGGCGCACAGTAGAGCATGGGCTTGCGGGGACTTTGCGCGAGCTTCCACGCTATGGCGTGCTCGCGTCCACCACTGCCAACGATTAGGATTTTCACGGGATAGCCTTCAGCTTGAAGTCTTTCTTCGGAGGATGTTCACACGGCTTTTCATCAAGGCCGCAGGCGAAGGCAAAACCGGAGACGTAGCCTCTGGGCTACGTTGTCGTTTCAGCATCCGTTAGTGGCGGAAGTGGCGCATGCCCGTCATAATCATCGCCAACCCCTGTTCATCTGCGGCTTTGATAATTTCGGGATCGCGAATCGAGCCGCCCGGCTGAATGACCGCCGTAATCCCCGCTTTCGCAGCGGCATCCAATCCATCCCGGAACGGGAAGAACGCATCCGACGCCATCACACACCCCTTGATCGGCATCTGGGCTTTCATCGCCGCAAGCTTCACCGAATCGACCCGACTCATCTGGCCGGCGCCGATCCCCACCGTCTGCCCAGGCTTCGCATAGATGATCGCGTTCGACTTCACGTGTTTGCAGACCTTCCAGGCAAACGCGCAGGCTGCATACTCCTCGTCCGTCGGTTTGCGCTGGGTTGGTACGTTGAGGGCTTTCAGATCAGTCAAGACACCGAGATCCCGATCCTGCACGATCAAGCCCCCAACCAATTTCTTGAGGTCGAAACCCTCTCGCTTCACGTTCGTGAGCGGCCCGACATCGAGCAAACGCAGATCCTTCTTGCGCTTCAATTCTGCGAGGGCATCATCTGCAAACCCAGGCGCAACGACCACTTCCACAAACGTGGAGGTGATTTCCTTGGCCGCGGCCAAATCCACGGGGCGATTGAATGCAATCACGCCACCGAACGCCGAGATGGGATCGGTCTCCCGGGCTTTCACATAGGCCTCGACCGGCGTCGTACCCAGTGCCACGCCGCAGGGATTGTTGTGCTTGATGATGGCCACGGCGATCTCGTCATACTCTTTCGCCAGCTCAAGCGCCGAATTGGCATCGAGGAAATTGTTATACGACATCGCCTTGCCGTGGAGGATCTTCCCGCGGGACACCGATGGCTCGGCCGAATGCAGCTCTCGATAGAAGGCCCCTTGCTGATGCGGGTTCTCCCCATAACGGAGCATCTCCGCCCGTTCGAACTGCAGGGACAATATTTTCGGAAACTTGACCTCGCTGCCTTGCACCTGCTTTTCAAGATACCCGGCGATCAGACTGTCGTAGCGCGCCGTGTGTTGAAACACCTTCATCGCCAACTCGCGCCGTAACTCTTGCGACACCGTCCCTGTCCTTGCCGCGTCAAGCACACGCTGGTAGTCGGTCGGGTCCACGACCACCAAGACATCTTCGTGGTTTTTAGCTGCAGAGCGCAGCATAGACGGCCCGCCGATATCGATATTTTCAATGGCCTCTTCAAAGGGACAGTGGGGTTTCGCGATCGTCGCCTCGAACGGATAGAGGTTGACCACGACCACATCGATGGGTCCGATTCCCTGCTGCTCCATCTGCTGGACATGGGCAGGCACCGAACGCCGTCCCAGTAAGCCGCCATGGATCTTGGGGTGCAGTGTCTTGACACGGCCGTCGAGAATTTCCGGTGAGCCGGTGTAGGCCGCCACATCGGTCACCTTCACACCGGCCTCCCGCAAGGCTTTTGCCGTTCCTCCGGTCGAGAGAATCTCGGCACCAAGGGCCTCGAGCCCTTTCGCCATTTCCAGCACACCGGTCTTGTCTGACACGCTGATTAATGCCCGCTTGATGCCGGCCATAGATCACTCCTTGGAAGACGATCGATAGATGTTACGTGAGTCGGAAGGCGCGGCGAAGAATAACAAATGAATATCCACCTTACAAGAGGGATGGGAACCCCACGCCTCGACGGCTGATGCATCCATCTACCCCGGCGCGTCCCAGGAAGGATCATACGAGCTAGGCCGACAAATCCTGCCTGGCATGAGCCCACCCAGTATGGTAGGTTTACAGGGGCCTACCAGCTACCAATCGTTCGAGAGTTGATCCATGATGCGTGCAGCGATTCTTGCCGCCGGCGCTGTTGCACTCGGGCTCCTCGCCGTCTTCTGTCTTCCACGCCACCTTCCCCCAACGACAGTATCGATGCCCCTTACCCCTGCCACCTTTCATGCGCGTTTAGAACATGGGACCCTAACCCTCCGTGGATCGCTCCCGAGTGCGACAAGTAAAGCCTCGATCCTTCAGCGAGCCCAAGAACTCTATGGAGCAACGCCTGGTCGAGTGGTCGATGAGTTGACGGTGGATACGAGAGTGGGACCTGCGGCGTGGACTGACAATGTCTCCAAGGTCCTTCCCGTCTTAGGACACATGACGGAACGCGGCTCCATCATCATCGACGGTCGCTCCATTGTCCTAAGCGGCCGGGTTGAGAACGATCGTGCCAAAGCCACCGTGCTCCAAGATATTGCCCCTCTTGCACAAACGGGGCTTGAGCTGGAAGATCATATTCTGGCGGCTCCGATCCCGCCTCCCTCCCCCTCGCTCCAGAAGAAATTGAATGAGATTCTCTCGCACGCCTCCATCGAGTTTGAATCGAATAGCACGACGATGACCCCCCGTGGTCGCGCCACCGTCGACCAGCTGATCACCCTGTTACGTCGTACCCCTCACACGGCCATTGAGATCGGCGGTCACACTGACAAGTACGGTGAGCCGGACTATAACCTTCAACTCAGCCGCCGCCGCGCAGAAGCCGTGCGACACTACTTCATCAGCCACGGTCTGACCAACAAATTCACGGCCGTCGGCTATGGCGCCTCACGACCGCTGTCGGCGGCGCAGACTCGGGCGGGCTTCCAGCACAATCGCCGCATTGAATTACGGGTGAAAGGACGTAGCGACCTATGACCATGCTCATCGGCCAGATGCTGGGATGTCTGATCGTCGCGGCTGGAATCGGTGGCGCAGTCGGATGGCTGCTGCGACACCTATCCGCCGGCCCACTCACCCAACAACTCATGGACGTCACCGCAACCCTGCGCCTCAAAGACCAGGCGTTAGAGAAGCTTCAGTATGAGCTGAAAGTCAAAGTCTCGGCGAACCAGATCCTCGAAGGCAAGATAATCGCATCGGAGGCACTCCACCAATCCACCCTGCAGGAACTCTCCTCGCGCCACGAACGCATCCATGCGCTGCAGGAAGAGTTGACTGGGACGAAACAGCGGCTATCGACATTGGAATCCGAACAGGCTGCACTCCTCGCGGGCGTCAGCGACAGCGAAGCCGCAATGAGCGCGCAGGCAGCGGTAGTCCGGGAATCCAAAGCCGCACTCGAAGCCGCGCAACAGGCACTGGCTCTTAAGGAACAGGAACTGCTCCCGCTGCAAGAACGTCTCGCGGCCTTGGAACATCACCCTGCAGACACCGATCGACTTCGCACGCGAATCCAGGAATTGGAGCCAGCACAAGGCCGAGTCCATTGGCTCGAAGTGCAACTCAGTGAACGGGATATGCAGCACCGAACCGCGCTGCATGAAATCGAGCGACAGCTGGCCGAGCGAGACCGAAAGATCGATGAGCTTGAACCTCTCCATCAACAGATGAGGGAGCAAGAAGCGGCTGGCGATGCCTGGAAAGCCAAATACACCCAGGCTGTCCAGCAGGCGACGGACGAAGCGGCCCGATTTCAGAAAATATGCATACAGGTTGACGACCTCCAAGCCCAGCTCACCCTCCACGAGCAACGGCTGAGAGAAAAAGACGATCACATCGCCACCCTGCAGCGACACATCGACGCCTTCGAATCCCTCCAAGTGGAGATGGCAGGCCAGGCCAAGAAGGTCGACGAAAAGGAAGAAGAGATCAGTCGCCTCCGTAAGCGGCTTGGCGAAGTCCGGGCCGCGCTCCGGATTCGCACAGACGGCGGCGTCGCGCCACACCCGGTCCAGCCGGCCGGCGATCAACTCAGTCTTCAAATCGCCCAGACCAAACCGTCAACGGCGCCGCCGAAAGATGACTTGAAACAAATCCGTGGAATCGGACCGGCATTCGAACGAGTGCTCAACGACATGGGCATCGTGACCTTCCGGCAAGTCGCGCAGTGGGATACCACCGACCTGAAACGGATAGCGGACAAACTCGACACCGTGCCCGATCGCATCAAACGGGACAAGTGGATTGCCGGCGCCAAAAAACTTTATGAGCAGAAGTACGGCAAACGACTCTGACGCGGCCTGCTCTCATCGGGAAGCACCTCTCATATCGTGATTCGTGGCTCGTCGCTCAATCTCGCGGCGTGCGACATGAGCTTTGCGCAGGCGCCTCGCGGATTCGGCTTCACGAACCAGGAACCCTGCCGCCAGCGAGCTATTCCTCATAGGGTCCTGATTCCTATGCCTGTCGGACACGAACACACGCGGCACATTTTCAGCCGATTCATGTTTTTTATCAGCATCACCGAGAAGGTCGCATTGAGAGAGGCTTTAAAGCTTCTCTGTGGGCCCGGTCTGAATGCGCAGTCTGGCGGCAGCCTATTCACTACCTAACAAAATGGTGACCCGCCTTGATTGACTTCGCTTCTCTCCGCTGACTAGAATTCGCCAAAGGAATTCCTTCCGTGGCGTCGCAATTCGTTCATCTCCATCTGCATACCCAATTCAGCCTCCTGGACGGCGCGAATCAAATCGAGCCGCTCGTCCAACAGATCAAATCGTTCAATCAGCCGGCCGTGGCGATGACCGATCATGGCAACATGTTCGGAGCTATCGAGTTCTACCGCAAGGCCAAAGACGCAGGCATCAAACCCATCATCGGCTGCGAAGCCTACATGGCGCCTGGCAGTCGCTTAGCTGCCAAAGACAGTGGCCTCGCCCACAACGACTACTATCACCTGATCCTCCTGGCTCGAAATCTGACCGGCTATCAGAATCTGATCAAGCTTGTCAGTAAAGCATATCTTGAAGGATTCTACTATAAGCCACGGATGGATAAAGAAATTCTGAAAGAGAATCATGAGGGACTAATCGCCCTGTCCGGCTGCTTGAGCGGCGAGATCCCCTACCTCATCGGCCAGAAGGACATGGATGGCGCCAGGGCGGTGGCTGGGGAGTTTCAGGAAATCTTCGGGAAGGAGCACTTCTACCTTGAGGTACAGGCAAACGGGTTGGACCACCAGCGAGTCGCGAATAGCGGCCTGCTCGAGATCGCCAAGAAAATGGACATCCCTCTGGTCGGCACCAACGATTGCCACTACCTCAAGAAAGAAGATTTCCGCCCGCACGAATTGATGCTCTGCCTGCAAACCGGCAAGACGATCAGCGACCCGAATCGCATGAAGTTCGATACGGATCAGCTCTATGTGAAATCGACAGAGGAAGTTACGGCCGCCTTTATCGAGTTCCCCGATGCCGTCGCCAACACCTGTCGGATTGCGGACAACTGCGACCTCCAACTGGCGCTGAACAAGACCTATCTCCCGCAATACAAAGTTCCCGAAGGTTTCACTCGGGAAACCTATCTCGAGCGCCTGGCGCTTGAGGGACTGGCGGCCAGACTACAAGAAAGGCCCAGCCAGATCCTACCGGCCACCTACGAGCTTCGCCTGCGTGAAGAGCTGACGATCATCTGCTCGATGGGGTTCGCCGGCTACTTCCTCATCGTGTGGGACATCATCAAGTTTGCCCGCTCGCGCAACATTCCAGTGGGACCGGGCCGAGGCTCCGCCGCCGGGAGTCTCGTCGCCTATGCGCTGCGTATCACAGACCTCGACCCCCTGGTCTATACGTTATTGTTCGAACGATTCCTGAATCCCGAGCGCGTGTCCCTCCCCGACATCGACATGGACTTCTGCATGGATCGCCGGGGCGAGGTCATCAACTATGTGGTCGACAAGTACGGCAAGGATCATGTGGCCCAGATCATTACGTTCGGGACGCTCGGGGCGAAAGCCGCGATCCGGGATGTGGGCCGTGTGCTGGAAATTCCCTATGCCGAAGTCGATCGCGTGGCCAAGCTCGTCCCGAATCAGCTCAACATCACGCTGCAGCAAGCACTCGATCAAGAACCGAAACTGCGCGATCTCGTCGAGACCGACACGCGGGTGAACGAGCTGATGGGTATCGCCCGTTCCCTCGAAGGACTGGCCCGCCACGCCTCGACTCACGCCGCGGGAGTGGTCATTTCCGAAGGTCCGCTCACGGACCACGTGCCGCTCTATAAAGGAGCCAACGACGAAATCGTCACCCAATATTCGATGGGAGACGTCGAAAAGATCGGGCTCGTCAAATTCGATTTCCTGGGTCTCAAAACCCTCACGATGATCAAACGCGCCGAGGATCTGATCAATGAAGGGCATCCCGGCGATCCACCGTTGGTCATGGAGCAAGTGCCGTTCGACGACCCCAAGACCTTTGCCCTCCTCTCCTCCGGAAAGACGATCGGCCTCTTCCAATTGGAAAGTTCCGGAATGCGCGACCTCCTGACCGGCTTGAAACCGGACCGCTTCGAGGACATTATCGCCATCATCGCGCTCTATCGCCCCGGCCCGATGGATCTGATTCCCGACTTCATCAAACGAAAACAGGGCAAGATTCCGATCGCCTACGAAGTGCCTGAGCTCGAACCGATCCTGAAGGACACCTACGGGGTCATCGTCTATCAGGAGCAGGTGATGGCGATCGCCAACAAGGTGGCGGGCTTCTCGCTCGGCCAAGCCGACATTCTCCGGCGCGCGATGGGCAAAAAGAAGCCGGAGGAGATGGAGAAGTTGCGCGCACAGTTCCTGGCCGGCGCCAGGACGAACAAAATTCCTGACAAGAAAGCGGAAAAGCTCTACGAACTGATCCAGAAGTTTGCGGGCTACGGGTTCAACAAGTCGCACGCCGCGGCCTATGCTGTCGTCTGCTACCAGACCGGCTATTTGAAGGCGCACTACCCGACTGAATTCATGGCCGCCCTCATGACCACCGACATGGGCAATGCCGACAAAATCGTCGGCTATTTCACGGAGTGCCGCGACCTCAACATCAAGGTCCTGCCTCCGGACGTGAATGAAAGCCACAAGAACTTTACCGTGGTGGACCACGCAATCCGGTTCGGCCTGGCGGCCATCAAGAATGTCGGCGAAGGCGCCGTCGAATCGATCATTGAGATTCGAAATAACACCGGCCCCTTCAAGTCCTTCTTTGAGTTTTGTCGTCGCGTCGATCTCCACAAGGTTAATAAGCGCATGCTCGAAGGGCTGATCAAGACCGGCGCCTTTGACTCGACCGGCGCAAAACGTTCTCAACTGGCCGCGGTCCTGGATCAAGCCGTCGAGGACGGTGCGGCAGCGCAGCGTGAACGGGATCTGGGACAAACCAATATCTTTGGCGACGAGCTGACCGGGCATGGAGACTCCGAACACCTCGCCGTACCGCCGCTTCCCAACATTCCTGAATGGGACCAAAGCGAGCGATTGAAACACGAACGGGAGCTGACCGGCTTCTATATTTCCTCCCATCCCCTGGCGCGCTATGAAGCCACCATCCAAGCGCTCGCCACGGCCTCGACCGTCAGCCTGCCGGAATTGTCGGACGGTCGGGAGATAAAACTCTGCGGAATCATCACGACCGTCAAAAGTATGCTGACCAAGAAGGGCGACCGGATGGCCTATCTCACCCTGGAAGACCTCCAGGGCGTGGTGGAGGTCATCGTCTTTCCGGATCTCTACAAAAACTCCGCCGACTTAGTTGTGCCGGAACGCCTCGTGCGCATCACGGGCACGGTGGACCGGGGAGATAAAGGCACGAAGATTCGAGGGAGCAAAATCGAGCCGCTCGCCGAGGTGCAAGCGCAGACAATCAAGCGGGTCCATGTTCGATTGACGAATCACCCCGACGTGGCTGAACAGTTACCACGGCTCCGTGAGATCTTTCAGCGTCACCCGGGAAGCACCACGGTCGTTCTCACCTTGCGAATGGATTCATCCCTGGAAGCCGAGACGGCCCCCCTTCCTAACCTGACGGTCACCCCTAGCGAGCGCTTTGTGGCAGACGTTGAAGAAGTGCTAGGCAAAGGGGCCATTTTTCTGCTATCGTAATTCCTGATTCAGGGTAGGGAGTCTGTAGTCCCTTCCCAAGTATCGATAACCGTACAGGCCCTATGCGCGATTACCTCGAGTTTGAAAAGCCGATCCGCGAGATCGAAGAAAAGATCGAAAAACTCGCGGCTGCTCCTACCGGCAAATCGAGCCCCCAGGACGAGATCCGCAAACTGCGGATGAAGCTCGCCCAGGTCGAACACGAGCTCTACAGCAAACTGACTCCCTGGCAGCGAACGCAACTCGCCCGGCATCCCCAACGACCCAGCACCCTCGATTACATCAGTCTTCTATTCAGGGAATTTCTTGAGTTCCATGGGGACCGCTCGTTCGGCGACGATCGTGCCATCGTCGGAGGCTTCGCGCGATTCAACGACCGGTCCATCATGGTCATTGGCCATCAAAAAGGGAAGACCCTCAAAGAGCGGATGCAACGGAACTTTGGGATGCCCAATCCCGAAGGCTACCGAAAAGCTCTGCGCCTCATGAGGATGGCCGAGAAGTTCGGGCGCCCGATCGTGACCTTCATCGACACGCCGGGCGCCTACCCAGGCATCGGCGCGGAAGAGCGCGGCCAGGCTGAAGCCATCGCCCGCAATCTGTTTGTGATGTCCCGGCTCGCAGTCCCGATCATTTCCATCGTCATCGGTGAAGGCGGCAGCGGCGGAGCACTCGCATTGGGCGTCTCAGATCGCGTCCTCATGTTAGAGAACGGTGTCTATTCGGTGATTTCGCCGGAAGGCTGCGCCGCGATCCTGTGGGATGATCCGGCCAAGATTCCCGATGCCGCATCCGCCCTGAAGATGACGGCGAAAGACCTGGTCGACCTCCACATCGTCGACGAAGTGATTCCTGAACCGCTCGGCGGCGCCCATCGAGACCCCAACGCCATATCCGAGCGGATCGCCAAATCCCTCAGCAACCAACTCTCCCAGCTCAACGACCTCTCTCTCCCTCAGTTGCTGGCTCAACGTGACCAGAAATTCCGATCCATCGGCGCCGTCAACGGGCTAGCCGCCACTCCCCAATAAATTTCTCAACCCTCCGTGCCCTTGCGGTCAGGACGTTCCTGCCACCGTCATCTCTTTTCCCTAACCCGCATTATTCATGAGCGTTTCTGCTGCAACCGCCGATCCGCTGCTACGACGCGCCTCCGGCCGGCGGGCTCGGCCCTCGAACCCTCACGGTACTGCACGAGTATGCATCGGGTCCTCAGGACTCCACGCCCTGGTCTCGCAACGCGGCTCAGCGAATTCGCGATGAATCGTCACGAATAATGAGGGCTGACAGGACCACCAACAACTCTGACTCCGTCACACTACGCCTTAGGTTTCACGCCTAACGCCTCACCTCTTCCACTCTCTGTGAGCCATGCTGCCGCCCCGGCGCCCGCCACCTGACCAGTGGCAAAACAAGCGGTCAGGAGATAGCCTCCGGTCGGCGCCTCCCAATCCAACATTTCGCCCGCACAAAACAGGCCTGGCAGCGCCCGAACCATCAATCGTTCGTCGAGCGCCTCGAAGGGAACTCCACCGGCCGTGCTGATCGCCTCCTCCAACGGACGCGCCGCGACAAGTCGCAGCGGCAACGCTTTAATTGCAGCGGCCAGACGAGCCGGGTCGGCAAAATTCTCTTTCGAGACCACTTCACGAAGCAATCCCGCCTTCACCCCTTCGATATGGGCCTGCCGCTGAAGATGCGTCGCCATCGTGCGCTTGCCGCGCGGCCTCGACAGGTCGTGAGTCAGGCGCGGCACGTCGCGATCAGGCGCCAGATCGAGGCGCAACGTCGCCACGCCCTTCGCCAGGATCTCGTCACGAAGAGAGGCGGACACCGCATAGATCACGCCGCCTTCCACACCGGTTTCGGTGATGACGAACTCACCAGGATGCCAGGATTCCGCGCCGGCACCATTCCGCACAACAATGGCCACCGACTTAACCGGGTGCCCGGCAAACTTCGCCCGAAAATGCTTGCTCCAGCCCACGTCGAAGCCGCAGTTCGCCGGTTGCAACGGTGCAATGTGAAGCCCGCGTGCTGCCAGCAGCGGCACCCATGAAGCATCGGAGCCGAGCTTCGGCCAACTGCCGCCCCCGAGCGCAAGCACCACCGCATCGGCCTGGAGAGAGCGGTTTCCCTCTGGCGTGGCAAAACACAGAGCCCCCTGCTCGTCCCATCCTGACCACCGATGACGCATGTGGAGTCGCACGCCGGCCTGGCGCAACCGGCGGAGCCACGCGCGCAGCAACGGCGCGGCCTTGAGATCTGTGGGAAACACGCGTCCGGAAGAACCCACAAATGTCTCGATGCCGAGTCCACGGGCCCAAGCCCGGAGCGCATCAGGCCCGAACGACGCGAGCAGCGGTGCGATCTGCGCGCGACGTGCACCATAGCGCGAGAGAAATTTCTCAGACGGTTCCGAATGCGTGAGGTTCAGGCCGCCTTTCCCGGCCAGGAGAAACTTGCGACCGACCGACGCCATGGCGTCATAGAGGTCGACCTCTGCGTCGGCGGCACTCGCCGCCTCCGCGGCCATGAGCCCGGCCGGTCCTCCGCCGATAATGACAATATTCATCTGTATCCCACTGATCGTGCTTCGTGAGGCATCTCTCACTTTTCCCGCTCGTCCCGCGAGTCCTGCGCGGAGGCCGAATGCATCGCGGGACCCTACACTCAGGACCGAAGCGGGTCAAGCAACCCGTGGCAGGCATCAGAAATTCTGAAGGCTTCACCACTCCAAACAGGCTATACTCTCGTGTGACGATGAATGAACAAGGGCCCATGCAAGTAGTCGAGCTTCGGATCAGCTACCGATATGCCACTGCACACCCCTGGGTGGTGCAGGCCATCGGAGGATTCTTGTCCGCGTATTTTATGGAGCACCCGGGGTTTCGCGTGCAACGACACATGGAAGAACTGGAATCCGGCGCACACCTATGGATATGCGAGGTTCCTCCCAGCATGAAGGTCCTCAGGCTCCTGAAGCGACTGAAGGAAGATATTCCGCCCTGCCACGCCCAAGAGATCGCCACCGATCAGCCCGCCCTGCCTCGCTATCTCATCGATTGCCCGGAGTCAGCAGATGGATCATAGCATCTGGCCGATGCCAGATCGTTCACCGGACGCCTATCTTGCGTTCGGATAAGAAACTCAAACCACCGAAACTTGGCGCTTCAGCGATAATGAGGCGGCTAATGGTTCAGCAATAACTGATATCTTCCTGGTGGTGAATCAACTTTAGGGACTGGTATAAATTTATATGCAGTGGAAACTCATTCTCAGGACGATTGTCATACCGCTGGCTATAGGCGCATGCATCTTCTCTGCATCGTCAACGCAGGGCGGCAACACTCCTCCCCTCCCCAGACCCGATCATATTGTAATGGTGATTGAAGAGAATCACGCCTATAGCCAGATTATCGATTCGCCCGATGCGCCGTACATCAACAGGCTGGCATCCCAGGACGCCGTCTTCACGCAATCTTTTGGCGCCACCTACCCCAGCCAACCGAACTATCTCGCGCTGTTTTCCGGATCGACGCAAGGCATCACCGATAACTCCTGCCCGCACACCTTCACGACACCCAATCTCGGGCACGCGTTGCTGTCGGCGGGGCTGACCTTCGCCGGCTATTCCGAAGACCTGCCCTCGGTCGGCTCTCTCATCTGCCGCGTGGGGCTGTATGCTCGCAAACATAATCCCTGGGTAAATTGGCAGGACAGCATGACCAATGGGCTTCCGGCGACGACCAATTTGCCCATGACGAGTTTTCCCATCGATTACACCAAACTCCCTACCGTGAGCGTAGTCGTACCGAACCAGGTCAACGACATGCACCACGGAAAGGATCCCGAGGCGATTCAGACCGGCGATCGTTGGCTCCGCGAACACCTGGATGCCTACGTCCAGTGGGCGCAGCAACACAACAGTTTGCTGATCGTGACCTGGGATGAGGATAAAAAGACAGAGAACAACGGGATTGCGACCCTCTTCGTCGGACCCATGGTGCAAGCCGGTCACTACGACCAGCGGATCACCCACGATAATGTCTTGCGCACGATTGAAGACCTCTACGGCCTTTCCCATTCCGGCGCGAGCGCCAACGCGGCACCGATCACCGATATTTGGAAGGTCCCATCCAGTCCCTGACCGTTCCCACAAAATCCTGTCCCGACACGCGCCTGCCGTCCGTTCCCCAAGCGCATGGCGAATGATCGCAGGCTATTGAGCTAGAGCGCCGCTTTCGTATGCCTCATCAAGCTGTCGCTCAACTCGCGAGGAGTCCGGCGAGGAACCGAAGAGGAATTCAAGATAGGGATCGAAGTGATAGTGAATGAGAATCAGCCCGCATACCCGGTAGGATTGCCACTCTGCCAGCGCCAGGCATCCGCGCACATCGCACCAAGCCCACGCTCCGCCCGCCATCCCAATAGCTCAAACGCCCGTTGCGGGTCAGCATAGCAAGAAGCAATGTCGCCGGGACGCCGGGGCCCAATCTTGTAAGTTACCGACCGCCCGCTTGCCTGCTCAAACGCCCGCACGATATCCAGCACGCTGTAACCGATGCCCGTGCCCAGATTCGCGGTCAGACAGTCGGCCCGCTCTTGTGATGCCTCCAGCATCGTCAGGGCTTTGAGGTGGCCCAGGGCCAGATCCACCACATGGATGTAATCCCGCACCCCGGTCCCGTCCGGAGTGGGATAATCTTGACCCCACACATTGAGATAGTCTCGTCGCCCCACTGCCACCTGGGCCACGAAGGGAAGCAAATTATTCGGGACGCCCTGAGGGTCTTCTCCGATCAGGCCGCTGGCATGGGCCCCCACCGGGTTGAAATAACGCAGAATACCGAACCGCCAGTAGGCATCGCTCCGGTGCAGATCGCGCAAGATCTCCTCAATCATCAGCTTCGTCCGACCATAGGGATTGGTGGCGGAGAGCGGGTGGTCTTCAGTGAGCGGCAGCCGAATCGGGTCGCCATATACGGTGGCGGAGGAACTGAACACCAGGACTTTCACCCCGCATTCGCCCATCGCCTCCAGCAGGCGCAGGGTGCCGACCACGTTGTTGTCATAGTAGGCCAGCGGCTGTGTCACCGACTCTCCCACGGCCTTGAGGCCGGCGAAGTGGATCACCGCACGGGCCCCGCTCTCGCGCAAGGCCGATACCAAGGCCGCACGGTCGCGGATGTCCCCTCGCGCCGCATGCAGCTTTTTTCCCGTGATACGCTCCACCCGCGCCAGTGCCTCGGGATGGCTATTCGAAAAGTTATCGAATACCGTGACATCACAACCCGCATCAAGTAGCTCCACACAGGTATGTGAGCCGATATAACCGGCACCGCCGGTGACAAAAATCATGGACACCTACCTCATTGAGAGATGACAGACAATGGCGGTCGAGCAGCCACGCTCTGGAACGTCTCGCGCGACTCACAATTTATGACAGCAGCCTATCCAGACGAAAGAACACCGTCAAGAAATGACCGGCATCGTGCAAATCCCCTGGTCTTAAAGACCCAGCGGATGAAAGGAGGCTCACCCTTCGTCGCTCAAACCGTTGACGCGCGGCTTGACTCGCAGATGCCGGTCCGGCTCTGGTAAGAGATGTCGGGGAAGAAACACGGCCCCTGCGAGCACGGTCGGCACTACCGCACTCGCGATCACCGCCGCTACCAGAAAAGAATATTGCTCCTGAGTCACAATGCCGTGCGAGAGACCGAAGAGGGACGAGATTGTGCCGAACGTGAGTCCTGTCGACATCATCAGCGTATAATACCACCGCTCATTTCGATCACCCCGAAAGAATGCGATGACGGGATAGAGACCGAAAATTTTCGAGAGCACCTTCCCGACCAGGAGAGCAACGAAGACGAGCGGGGCCGCCAATAATGCCGGCAACGACACCAGCGTTCCGGCTCGAAGAAAATAGAAGGGCGTGAGAAATCCGACCGTCAATGTCCGTAGGCGTCGAATCCAATGGGCATCTCGCGCCGCGCTGCCCGCTAACACCATCCCTGCAATGTAGGCGGGAAGGACCGCTTCGCTGCCTGACCACAAGGCCAGCGCACCCAACCCAAACAGGACCAGCATGATCCATTTCGTTCGGATTGCAGCGGTCCGGTGCGCATACACCGTGGTGATCCAATGGGTGACTGTGGCGAGCGACCCCAACACGACAGCGGTGACGACGACAAACACCACTGTCTTATAGGTGAAGGGCGAAAATAATAGGCCCAGGGCAATGACCGTACCCAGATCAGTAATGAAACAGGCGCCCAAGATGCCCTTCCCAAAATCTGTCTTGTTGAACCCGGTTTCCAACATGACCGCATACACCACGGCCATGGACGTCGTTGACAGCGCGACGCCGCAGAGCCAACTCGCCTGAGCACTCCACCCAAGTAGATAATAGGCTACCGCGGCGCAGCCGAGAAACGGCGCGACAAAGCTGACCATTCCTACCACCGTGACCTCCGTCAATTTGGTGCGGAGCACATCGGGATCGAGTTCAGCCCCTGCGAGAAACGTCAGGAAGACCGCTCCGGTGGCAGCCAGAAAGCGCACCCATTCCTGATTGGCGCCGAGGAGATCGGCATAACCACACCAGGCAAGAACGGCGGCAGTGGCCACTCCCACACAGATTTCGACCAGGGCGATGGAAATTCGAATATGGTAGGCGATCAGAGCAGAAACGACGGCTAACGCGAGCCAGAGGGACGCGATCGTAAACAGCTGTTCCATACGGGAGTCCTCCTTGATGAACCGTGCAAGGCCATCGTCCTGGTACAAACACACCGCTTGCAGCGGTTGTCACTTCACACGCGACAACCCCTCAGCCACGATACGTGGCGTAGGAGTCATCAGCCCGACCAGGGCGGTTATTCGGGGGACTCCATCCCCTATCTGTGCACACTATACGGAAAATCCCCGCCTACGGGAAATGATTTATTGAGGCAAACGCACCTCCGCTTCAACCGTTGGCTCGAAGAAAGAAGGGCGCGTCCAGGTTCTCCATGGGGAATCGTGGGGGGAAGTTGCTGGCTTCCGGGATAAAAGGAAGCCGGATCGCGTTTGACCGAACCTATGGCAGGTAACGGCAAGGTCTCGCGCAACCGCACAAGCATGGAGGGCGCGGTCACGCAACGATCACCATGCGTGGGTTCTAGATCCCGCCCTTCAGGCCTGAGGCTTCTCTGATGCCGAAGGCGCAGGTTCACCGGTGAGTTTCTTGTGGAGGTGTTTCCGGCTGAGGTTTGTAATCAAGAAAGCGAGACCGATCCCGAGCGGGACGAACAATGCGGCGGCAATATGCGAGTTGCGGAGCCACCCCATCTCCTGAAGCCCCTTGAAGATATAAACCATGAGCCCGCTGAGATAGTAGGCGATCACAATGACCGACAAGCCCTCGACCGTATGCTGGAGGATCGCCTGGCTCTTCGTGGTCTTGTCGACGCTGGCCAGGAGCGTCAAATTCTGGGATTGGAGCATGAGATCGACGCGCGCACGAATGATGGAAATAATTCCTTCAAATCCGCTGCGCAGGGTGTCGATCCGCTTCAGGAGTTGTTGGTAGCCCTCTGCCACCCCGGTGATCCCGCTGAGGACATAGTCGGACATCGGGCGGTACAGGGGAAGCGTACGTTCGTCGAGTGACGCCAGCGTCCGGTGCACGATCTTGTCATAGGGAACAGAGGCGGACAGCTCGAAATGCAACTTGCCGGACAGCCGAGTGGTTTTCAACAAATCTTGCGTCAGCCCATTGAGCCAACGCTGTAGCGTCAGGGAATCCGCGTGGCCGATGTGGCCAGTGATGATTTCACGCTGCTTCAAGTGTACCTGCTCAAACTTATAGGCCTGATCGATGGCGGCCGAAAACAACGGCTTCTGCATGAGCAATAAGTGATAGTAGGTTTCGATCCTGACAATGGCATCGACGATGTCTTTCAGGTGAGACCTGCTGGACCTGGCTGACCCCACGCTGACCCAATAGTGCTCCCGTCCATATTCGTCAGGTGTGAAACTGGTGACTAAGGCGGTCTCCTCATCGAGAATCCGGCTGCCATACATGACCGGGCCTGGAAACTGCGGGCGCAACGCCTCACTGCCTGGCAACGGCTCAGCCATCAGCACGATATCCAGACGGCATACTTCTGCACCGAGCGGCGTGAGCGGAAAGTGATAGTCCGGGAAGGTCATCGGGCCGAAGGCCACCACCCCACCATGGACGGAGGGAATATGCCAGATTTGATAGCTGTAGTACTCCGTGTGCGCTTGCCAGATCACGATCAGCCGATCGCCGGTCGCCGCCGTCTTCACGCCATAGCCAAACGCGTCTTGAATGACCATCGCGTCCGCGGAGACCTTGAAGGCCTCCAGGAGAGACCTGAACTCGTCACGACTCGCCGGTCGCTGCACCGGAGGGTCGCTCATGCGAAACGCTTCGTAGTGCACATGCGCAGGGGCTCGCAGCCACTCGGCCAAAGGCATCTGTGGCCGCTCGTGCAACCTCCGGATAAGCTCGCCGGTATCCGGCTTGGTAATATCAGGCTGAGTCATACGACAACCCTGCGATGTGAGTGAGGAAAAGAAAACGGTGCCAGGCTACTGTCTTGCCAGCCGCCCTGTCAACTGATCGTCGGTCGAATATCCAATGAGAGGGGCATTGCGTGACGGGACACTCGTCAGAGGGCCTGAAGCGTCGATCGTATCTCGTCGTTCGCAGACGATCAGGCTTTCTGGCTTGCGAGATACGCTTCACGCAGACCCCCTTTGCCTAAATCGCTTGCAGAAGGCTGACTAAATAGCCCCCCTCAAGAAAATCTTTGTCATTGGTCTGATCATAGACATCCCGGATGACCGGCGACGGGTAATACTGTGAATAGAGAAGTTTAAAGAACTTCTGGGGCTGCAGACGAGACTGTTTGGCGTTCAGCGACCCCTCTTCGAATAACGTGGCTACCTGGTCGAACCGGCACAACTCGTCCCTGGCTCCTTGACTGTAGTCAACGCGAATGCACAATCCACCTTTCCGCAGCAGGAAGCGCAAATTCCGCGCAACCACTCGGCTCATGAACAATGAGTCATAGAGGGCTTCGACTCCTTCCCCCTCCTCCTGTTTCATGGCTAACAACCCCGCGATGTCCCGATCGCTTCGAAAGACCTCCTCAAACTGGCGACGCTCGCTGGCCACGGAAACGATATTAGGGAAGGTAAAGACAATGATGTCCGCCTTTGGTGCGGAGACGGAGAAGTCAGGCAACTTTGCGAGGCGGAATTCGATGGATGCGGGGCGGCCTTTTCGCTTGGTACGAGCCCACGTCTCAGCGCCACGCAACATCGCCGTCGAGCCATCAATGCCGAGGAACTTCCAGGCTGGAAGCACATCGACGAGCCGCTTCATGAGGAGACCCGTGCCACATCCGTAATCGATGATCAGGCCCTTTTCCCTCTGCGCGCACTGGACAATATGGCTCGCAATATTAAGGTAGGCTGCCGCATGAGCCGCATTACGTGTCTTCTTCACCCACCACTGTCCGACATTCGAATTGTAGGGCCCGAGGCCTGATGCCAGTGTCTGCGTAAAATCTATCTTTGACATAGGTCTCCAAATACCAGGTGCTCTTTAGCAGGATGCTGAAACAGTTTGCCAGCGTTACTTGAAGGTTAAGGCTCAGGTTAAGGCTGAGATGAAACACGTCGAATCTTCGCTCACCCTAGACCTCGACCTCAGCCTACCTCGCTTGCGGCGGCGCCACTCCCCTTCCATCTCATTAATAGCCCGTGAACGCTTCCGTTCGAATATCCCGCTCATTGAACCCGGCGTCTTTGAGGGACGTGC
Source organism: Nitrospirota bacterium (assembly GCA_018971525.1). Taxonomy (GTDB): domain Bacteria; phylum Nitrospirota; class Nitrospiria; order Nitrospirales; family Nitrospiraceae; genus Palsa-1315. The sequence continues at coordinate 13,813 of JAGXAR010000014.1, read as the reverse complement.
GCAAACCAGTCACCATTCCCGGCGGTCCGACGACGTAGAAGATCGGCGGGGCGACATTCATGAGCACCTTGGAAAGCATAGCCGGCGTGATAAACCCGGTTTCCCCCTTCCAGGAACGGGATGATTTGTCAGGCGCGGTCATCGTTCCCACGAAGGTATAGTGTGGATTGTCCCGTTGCAAGGCCTGCAGTTCATCCAAGAACGGGGCATCTTCCGGTCGCCGGTTCGAATAGAAGAGGAAGAGGCGGTGCGGCAGCTTCTGCGCCGCCGCATGCAGAAGCATGCTCCGAAACGGAGTAATCCCAATCCCGCCTGCTAGGAAGACGGCGGGCCGAGCCGGATCGGCATGGAGGACCAAGTTACCGAACGGACCTTCCATCTGGAGCGTAGCGCCAAGCGGCATGCCGCGCAACACGCGCTTGAAGGCCGTGTCTCTCATGCGTGTCGCGACCATCAGCGTGTCCTCGTGAGGGCCACTCGCGATAGAGAAGGCTCGTCCATTGCCTTCTGCATCCGTTTCGGGGGGATCGACCAGAGTCATATCGACAAACTGACCCGGTACAAAGACGAAGTGCGCCGGCTTTTCGAATCGGAACGCCATCGTACCCTCAGCGACCTCCTGACGATGGATCAGTTTCACGGTATAGATATGAGAATGTGTGGATGGGCCCATCTCACTCCTCCCTGGCTTCTATGCACCCCGTTTTGGTCCCTAACCTAAGTGGTTACGCGCAGAAGAATCATGCCATTCCCCTGCGAGCCATGCCGTCATTCGTCGATGCTCGGGCGAAGGAGAAACGGCCCATAGACCAGGGCGAACAGCAGATAGGCGCCACTCCAGCTCATCGCAGCTAATCCAAGGGCGAGATTCGTCGAGAAATCAATGGACGGCCCGAATACCCGCAGCAGCGCACCCAGGTTGACAAGAATATAAATGCAGACCGTCAGGGGACCTGCATGCTTGGGGCGTCCCGTATGGCCCAGGCTGGCGCGGGTCATGACCGCCAGCGTCATCACACCCACTGCGCCGGTGGTGAGCGCGTGCATGGCATCCGTTGTTGGCAGACCCAAGTCGAGAATCGCGCCTCCCAATACCAGCAGTGAAATCGCCAGCCACCCATAACCAAGATGCAGGGTCAGCACCAACGGCTCATGCCAGGTCAACCAGCCATACCAGCGAGAAAGGCGGCCAAGGTTGACCAACCCCGCACCCAGCAACAGCCAACCGGTCGCCATGACCTGCGGCTGAACACTCCAGGAAACGGCAGCGATTCCCACGAGAACAACCGACAGTCCATCGAAACGGGAAAAAGGAGCAGGCAGCTCGGTCATGCCCTGTTCAGCCAGGAAGTCGCGCGTAAAGTTGGGAGTAACGCGCCCTCCGATGAGCGCCAACAGCACCATGACCAGCGCGAGAGCCATTCGCTCGGGAAGATCCGTCGCTGCACCGCTCAACGCCAGCACGTGGAACACAATATCGGCGCCGGCATAGAGACTGATCAGCACTCCTATGGGAGCGTGGCTCCAGCTTCCCCCGGCTGCAATCTCCCGCCAGACAAGCCCCGCCATCAGGGCAAGAAAGGCTCCTTCAATGGTGGCGGACAGGAGGGGCGTGAGAAGGGGAATGGCCATGACCAGGCGTCCGGCCAACCACACGCTGCTCAACAGCATCAACTCGCGCCCTCTGATCGGAGGACGGTCGGTCCAGTTGGGAATCGCCGTGAGTAGGAAGCCGGTGATGACAGCGGGCAAGAAGCCGAAGACCATCTCATGCACATGCCACGTTCGAGCGGCAGAGAAGAATTCCGAGTCGCCGACTCCCGTGAGGAGCATGATGATCCAGGCAGGGACCGCCACCGCGGCAAACAGTGCCGCACCAAGAAAAAACGGCCGAAATCCGTACGAAAAGAACGCCAGTCCCTGGTAGCCGGATGTCTCGTTCGCCGGGTCAGTCATACAGTCCTCAGTCCTCGGTCATGTTGGGCTAGCACCGGCAATCATGGCTTACTTCAAGAAGTGCTGCCAGTGGAAATCGGGCCAGTCTACGTGTTGTCGACAACTCCATCAACTACCCATAAGTCGAATACGGGGGGCATGGCCTCAGGTCCCATTCGCGCAGACGACGTATCTGCTGCGGACCGGGGATCGGACCACACGAAGTGATTGTCAGGCCTCCCCGCTCTGTGGTTTCATCAAGTCCATGGCGACATTCCCCACCCTCAGAACCGATCGGCTCCTGCTCCGACAGTTTCAACTGAGCGACGCCACGGACGTGCAACGCCTCGCCGGAGTGAAAGAGGTCGCAGTCGGCACCTTCCTCCCCCATCCCTATACGAATGGCACAGCCGAGCAGTGGATCACGAGCCAGCAACAGGGCTTCAAAGCCGGTACGCTCGTCAACTTTGCTATCGTCCTCCCAACGGATCATGTCCTGATCGGATCGATCGGGTTGGACATCGCTGCCGGACACCAGCACGCGCGCATGGGCTATTGGCTGGGCGTTCCCTACTGGAATCACGGATACGGGACGGAAGCGGTGAGTGCTGTGCTCGCGTATGGGTTCAACCAGCGCCATCTGCACCGGATCTATGCCCCGCACTTTCTGAACAATCCGGCATCAGGGCGAGTGCTGCAGAAGGTCGGCATGACGTATGAAGGAAGAATGCGCGAACATTACATGCGCTTCGGCCAATACGTGGACGTGGAACTCTACGGGATGCTCGAACAGGACTTCCACCAGCGCTGATGAACCGCCGCCCGGGGTCGATGAAGGGGTCGGGACCATGGCAAGCAGGCTGCGCCTCGCCAACCGGGTGCGGACAAACCGCAACCCGGCTGCCGAAGCCCGGCCTCCGAATCAGATCGGAGTGAGACCGCGCCCTTCACCCTCAGGTATCGGGTTAGAACTTGTTTGGGAATTGCGCGGCTAATCCATTCCCCAGGGTATCGGCCACCACATAAATATGGGACTTCATGCCAGTCCAGGTTTTACCCTCATCAGCGTAGTCGCCTTCTTTTAGTTGTTGAAACTGCTGGATGTGATGCGCGGCATGTGCCGTCAACAGGCCCATGACGGCATCCTTTGGCCAGTTCGAATTGGCCCCACTCAAGAACGTGGAGATCTCCGCTGCATTTGAAGTGAGATGTTTGACCGCCGCCTCCTGCTGACTTGCGCTCCCTGCCACGGTCGCGTCCAAGTGATCGCGAATGGCGCCGTAGTGCTCTGCCAGCAAGGCGAACAGCTTCTCGGATGCCGGTTTGCCATAGAACGGCTCGATGGAACCAGCAATCTGCTGGGCATTGGCCACAACGCCCTTTTCTGCTGCCTCTCGGGCCGGCGCGTTCTTATCCATCGTCGCGACTGCCACATTCCGAATGGCCAGAACATGACCCAACCAGAGATCCCGGAGCACCGCCTTGGTTTCCGCTACCTTGAGAGGGCTTGCCTGAGCAGGCTTGGACGTGGCCGCCATGGGCATGTCGGCACTGTGGGCACAGGCAACCGGGGACAACAAGAGCACAAAAAGAGGGAGGGCACGAAATGTATGACGCATGGCACAGACTCCTTTGTTAAAGAACAGAGACAACAGGACAGTCAACTCACCTTACAAAACAGCCGCCCCTATAGCATCGACCACCTCCTCCCGGAAAGGATGAACCGGTCCGGTCAGTCTCAACCGACCGTGGCAACGATGGGCAAGGATAGGGAAAGGGATCGGTGCTGTAAGTTAGCAGGATAACAGTAGGAGAGAAAAAGACCTAGCGCCCGGATTCTTTGAGACTGGCGGCGGATTTCTCGGAGGACAACAGATACGCTTCAAGACCGGCCCGACGCAGCAGCAGCCCGTCCTTGCGCGCATAGGTAATGAGCCCCTCGTCGCGCAGCTGATTCAGGAGGGTCGACACGACTTCACGACGAGCGCCGATCATCTGGGCGAGATCGTCCTGGCGAAAATAATGAGTCAGCCGGATCCACTCGCCCTCCGGGACACCGAATTCGTCGGCCAGCCGTCCCAGAGTACGAACCAGACGCTCCATCGTGCTGCTGAACGACACCGTTTGGATCTGTTCGTATGCAGCGGAGAGCTGCTGCGCCACGTTGGAGAGAAACAACAGTATGGCAGGACGGCTCCCCTGAAGATGGGCGACGAATTCATCGAAGCTCAATTCGACCACTTCGCTGTCTTCCATGGCGACCGCCTGCTCGCGCCGTTCACCGGTGCAGTGACAGAGTTCGCCGAAGACTTCCCCGGCCTGGTGGAGCCGCAAAATGAGTTCGCGCCCGTCCTCGGTCAGAGAGGTCAGCTTCACCAGCCCCTGGCGGAGAAAGAAAACGCTTTGCGCGGCATCGCCAAGCCCGTACACCAGCTCGCCCTTCACTGCAGGCCGCCCGGGCCGGTTCATGAGTTGCTCGCAGAGCTTGCCACGGAAGCAACCCGACAGCGCTTCGCAATGCCGATGATCCCCGATATTCATCGCCGTGTGAATCATGATCCCCTCAGACTTCCGCTATTCTACAGAATCGATAAACCACATGACCAGCCCCCCCGCGTGCACAGACGCGATGCAGGGCGCAAAGATTCGTACCTAAGATAAAAACTCTCGAATCCCCGGTTTCAGGCACACACCTCGCGGCAGACCCGATCCGGCTCACGACTTGACGCGCGAAAGAGTATTCTTGTCCGTGTGATGGAACAATTCTGCTCGGCCTGGAATCTGGAGCTGCGTATCCTCCTCATAGCGAAACCGGTCACCATCCAGGACCGTGACGGTCAGCTCATACCGCACCGTCTTGAATGCCTTGTCTAAGAATTGATTCGAGCAAATTCCGTACGTGTGCGAAGACACGTCCGCGGCAAGTGAAAAGGACTTGGCCGACGGTTCGACCGTGCCACCCGCAATCACCGAAACCCCGCGGGGCACCAGGAAACAGCGGAGCACTTGCTTGGCCTGGGCATCCCACAGCCAGTATCCCAGTTCCTCATGAAACGGATCCGCCTCCCCGAGGCGCCACACCGTCGTGGCATAGCGCAACCCGTAGAGCGTTTGCTCGTGATTGCGGACCGGGCCCATGGGCTCGAAGGTCATCCGCTCACGAAACTGATTGCGCTCAGTCCCGCGATCATCCGAGGGCGACACATCTTCGCCCTTCTGCCCCTCCCAGACTCCAGCCAACGCCGCAAGCGGCCCAAGATGCGCGATCAAACCGTGATCCATTCCTCCCCTCCCATCATGTCCTTGAAGAATCAGACTTCGGAAACTGTGATGTGATTTTTCACATAACACGGGCAGGAAACACAACCCGCTCGCGCAGAGACGAACCCCTGCAGCAAAGCACTTTCAGAAGAGCGGATGAGGCGCGGTACCAAACTGACGGACGGCCTTATCACCGCCAACGTTGCCGACGATGCGCCAGCCGTCCTTTCCCCTCACGAGCCTGTGCACTTCATGCTGCCAGCTATCGATCGGGATGCGTTGGTTGGTCTCCCGTGAGTTGGCCCACACGGCACCGGTACAGGTGATTTCGGCGGTGGTGTCCTTGCCCGTTTTCACGACTTTGATCGCGGAAAATGTATGCATGTTTGCAATCAAGTCGTACCGCGCGAACAGGTCTGCCCAGATCTTGCGAATGTCTGCCCGCCTCAAGCCGTGATACTGGTAGGACGTCGCATACAGCGCCATGAGTGCATCAAGATCTCGCGCGCGGATCGCCTCCTGGGCGCGATCGAAGGTGCCGATGAGTTCCATGAGGCTTTGCTGATCCGCTTCGACGGCCGCCTCCGGAAGTATTTGGGTCAGCGCCAGGGCCTCGGCGGGAAATGCGGCAAGTAACAGAACGGTCAGGAACAGATTGCTGCGCGTGAGGGATCTCATACTGAGGATCATCATGCCCTCCTTCAGTGATCTCCACACTGGCCCATGGTTCCCCTCAAGAACTTGCTGCTGCGGAAAATACTGCGCTCCTTCCCGAAAACAATCAAGGGCTCTCGCGCCGTCCAGTGACACACTCTCGGCGGCCTCTAATGAAGCAGGAACGGGGTGCAGCGGCATAGTCCCTCGCTCCCCTTCCACCCCGTTTCCCTGGAAACTGGAACCAGGATGCACCACGTCCCCAGCCACAAACCGACGGCCCCCGACCCCATTCTTCCCGCCAATTCATGACCCTGTGAGATTGATTTAGTTGGAGTTGCCTCCTAGTCGTCCTCTAGAGACAAACCGCTCTGACAGACCTAGTCCTACGTAGTTTCCCATTCTACGTAATTCCGAGCCGGTTGACTCCCCAGGTCCCAAGCGGGCCACCTTGTGATAGGGTTAGTCTTGCTTACTTATTCCCGGGAGGTCTCATGGCTAAGATTCTCGTAATCGATGATGAGCAGAGCATCCGTGATCTTCTCGACACGCTATTCCGTCGGAAGGGATATGACGTTGTCCTCGCTGAGAGTGGTCGGAAGGGCCTGGAGCTCTTTCGCCGGGAACACCCCGATGTCATTGTGCTTGACCTGAAAATGCCGGGGATGGATGGGCTCACGGTCCTGCAACAGGTCCGCAATCTCGATCTCAGGCAGCCGGTGATCATTTTGACGGGGGCCGGGACTGCTGAGGCGGAGCAGCAGGTCCGTGCGCTTGGGGTGACCGAGTTCGTCGAAAAAGAATTCTCGCTCCATTGCCTGGGGGACTCTCTGAAGCGCCTGCTCAACAATCCCGCCCCTTCGACGTAGTGGGTGCCTCGCTCGCGAGGCGGGCACGACATCCTGAAAGACATCACAGTGAGTCCTCGCTCCATTCTCATCATTGACGACGACGAGCAGATCCGTGCCTTCCTTCGGCAGGTGCTGGAAGAGGCCGGGTACATGGTCACCGAGGCACCCAATGGTCGGATAGGACTCCGCCGATTCCAACAGACTCCCACCGCTCTCGTGATCACGGACCTGCTCATGCCCGACAGAGATGGTCTGGAAGTCACGATGGCCCTGCATCGTGATTCGCCAACAGTAAAAATTATCGTCCTCTCCGGCGGCTCAGGACAGCATGACTATCTTGATGCAGCCAAGCTTCTGGGCGCGCATCGAACGATGCAGAAACCCATCAGGATGGCGGAGCTACTTGAAGCCGTGCAGCAGGAGCTGCAGGGAGGCTCGCTCCGGAAAGGACATGGACCACAAGGAGAACGGTGATCAACGCAGCAAGACGCGCACTCGCTGCGGAAGTTTTCTGATCGGGGCCAGCCTGGCTTCCTCTGTCGTAGTATCGCAGCAGCGCCTTGCGATCTGAGACCACCTATGCCCTCCAGTCTACTCCTGTCGGTCTTGACACCTCACCATGGACAGCCTACTCTCGCATCGCCAGCCTGCTTAGAAGTAGATGTCGTGGGACAAGATCCATGAAATCGAAGACATCGAAAAAGACAAGCCCGAAACCCGCTCGCCGCATTACGCCAAATCCTCAATTGCATTCCATGTCAGAAGATCTTTACGCGCAGACCGCCACACGAGCCCACAAAATTTATATGCGATCTATGCGTCCTGGGGCTTTGGAAGACTGCCTCCGGGCGGAACGGGAAATTCTACGACAACAGAAAATACAGAATCACGGAATGTCACGTCTCAGCTGGTACGCCGCTCAGGAACAATAATGATCAATCATTCCCCAAACCACCTACAACAAGATCAAAAACCAGATCAACGCCAAGCGAAAATGATGTGTGCTCGTGAAGCGAAGCGGAAAGAGCCTCGATAGGTTTCTCATGATGGTCAGACGTCCAACTCTTTCATTCTGGTTGGCGATTTCATTCTGCCTCCTCCCTCTCCATGTCTCTGCCGACGTGCAGACGATTACGGCCACGGGCGAGTATCGGATGGGGGAGCATGACACCCTCCCCGAGGCCCAACGCCTCGCCCTTGTGACCGCGAAGTCACTGGTCCTTGAGCAAGCAGTGGCCTATATGGATACTGTTTCCGCGGTGAAACAGCTGGGTCTGAATCGAGAAGAACTGCGGGCTTACAGCGTCGGCCTGTTGGAGATCAAACAAATTCCAAGCCGAACGACCGGCGCCGAGGCGAGCACGACGGTCTCGGTACCGGTCAGCATCGTGCTTGATCCCGCCATTGTCACCCACCAGCTTGATAGCTTGATGCGGAATGAGCGTGCCAAGACGGAATTGATGCGGATCAGGGACAAGATCGAGGCCCACCGAAAAGAGCTGGAAGCCGATCAGCAGCGACTCGCGACGAGCAAGGAGAAGGGTGACGTGCAGCTCGCCCTTCAGCATCGTAGCGACATTCTGAACCTGATTGACACGGAAGAGCAGCTTGCACACACATGGACGAGCCTGCTCGGGGTTCGAGAGGCGAGACATCCCGAAGACCGGACCAAACAGGAAACCAGCGCCCGGACAAAGGAGCAGCCTGGCACACCCGATAATGCAGAGGAGCATCGCAAGAAAGGGGCACTGCTCACCCAGCAAGGGCACTATGACGAGGCCATCACAGAATTCCGTGTGGCGCTTCGCCTCATGCCTGATCTTGATGGGGCCCACTTGGGTCTGGGAGCGGCCCTGCAGGGGAAAGGGAATCTCGAAGAGGCCATTGCCGAATACCGTGCGCTCCTCAAACGGCATCCAAACGATCCCGCCGCCCACAATAATTTGGGCAGCGCCCTTCAACGCAAGGACGATGTCGATGCAGCGATTGACGAATACCGCACGGCCATTCAATTCCGGCCTGAGGATGCATTGACCCATTTCAATCTGGGTACGGCGCTTTCGACCAAGGGCCAGTTGGATGACGCCATTGTGGAATACCGGACGGCAATCAAACTGAATCCTGACTTAGTGGAGGCCTACTTCGATCTCGGCAATCTTTTGAAGGATAGCAACCAAACGCGAGAGGCTGCCCAAACTTTCAGGGAATATGTGAGCCGCGCGCCCAACACACCGGCTAATCAGCCATGGATCGAGCAGGCACAGACGTTCCTCGAGAAAGTAAGGGAGAAGCGACGCGACGGAGGCGGTCGGCAGGGCTCAGGATCGTGAGCACAGCGATCAGCGGCTGATGGAAATTCAGTCGAGCGCGATGGATGGAGGCGGCATCTCAGGAGGAAAAGGAGTGAATCATATGAAGATGCTCACCATTGTCTGTAGGGAGGAATTTGACGATTTTGTACTTCTCGTGTTTATCGACCTGGGGGTCAAGGGATATACGATGATGTCCGGGGCGAGCGGCAGTGGCGAAACGGGTGCAGTCTCCGGGAGACGCGGCTGGACAGATCGTAACACGCTCTTCATTGTGACCCTCGAAGATGCTCAGATGGCCGCACTGGTGACCGCCATGAAGGGGTTACGTGCCAGGCTGGTTGAAGAACAACATGGAGTTGAGGTCCCGCTCAAGGCCTTCCTGCAGCCCTGCGAAGTGATTCTCTAAGGCGCGTGTATCAGATCTAATGCCCTTTCCTTTGAAGGACGAAACGAGGCACAGCGGAGCTTCTGGATAGCCAGATGACACACCCCATAGGCAATCTTGAGTCGAGCAACGTAGCCTCCCCTTCAAAATCCTCGTTGCCACGAAAGAAGAACCTGCAGGAGTGTCGCCTTCCTTCCAGGCGAGTCTCGACGGAAAGCGCAACGCGAGGAATAACGAGCGTCACCTGTGCGAACAGCGTCGAGTCGGTGAGACGGCCTGGTCTCGCTCGCTCCTCCGGTTGATTGCGCTCGAGGCTGCTGCCGGCCCTGCGAAGAAAATCGATGTTTGGTGGGAGGAGAATATAGCGGTCAGCTTCCAGGCAGGCTTAGCTCAGAGGGGTTCCAAAAACGTTTACGGCACCTTCCCCAGTCCTGACCTAATCGTGAGTTCTGGCCCATGGATCTCCCTGCAGGGTGACGAAGCGGCTGAAGCGAACCCGATCCTTTTCTTCCATCCCAATAAACTCAACGCCGAACCGTAAGCCTTGGGCCCAGCGTACAACCGCCCGAGACACACGCATGGACGGCTCGGGTTCGGGAAGGGAGAGGCGCAACTGGAGATTATCTCCCACTTTGAGTGGTACAGAGCTTTCCATTAAACAGCCACTCCTCGACATGTCGAGGACCCGTCCCTCACCCACCTGTATGCCGCTCGCAAGGACGATAGAACAGTGCAGCACGATGCGCTCACTAGACCGAGCATTCCTGACAGGTTCCTGATGAGAATCCATGGCGTGACCCTCCTTCGACCTCTCTCAGACGAATTCACTGCTGGTGCCGATAACGCAGGATGCTGCGCTGCGCACGACCCTCATCTTATGATGAAAGCCTATCCACCGCGTACCGTCTGCGAAAGACCTGAAGGAGTTACCTCCGAAGAGGGGGCAGGAAGATGGAAGGCCAGATAAAAGAGCAGGATTCGGTCTCAGACCGGGAAGCGGAGGCGGGGTGGCAAAGCCGTTCGCTTCAGCGCCTCCCGGAACGGCCTGTCGAAGAGGCCATCCTCATCGTCCATCGATCGTGAAGCGTCGTTCGTCCCTCGCCCGAAGACAGGAACATTTGGCGTATGGTTCGGAATAATTAAAAGGGCGCGTCTTGACTGGCGGCTATAAATCATGTGCCATACGCTCTATCCCCCAACGAGATACGCTTCACGTTTCACGCTTCACAGAAAGGGAAAACGTCGCATGGGAAACGGCGCGTCCCTGGACAAAGAGGCTGTCTTGGAAGACTCAGAGCGGGCGGGTGGAATAGCCGCCGGGTCTGGTGGGTGAGAAGAGCGACTGTTTGAGTCTCCTGCTCAGTGATTGATGTTTGGTGGGAGAAGAACGTAGCTACCAGCTTCCCTGCAGGCTCAACTCACGGAGATTTCAGAAAACAGACCTTTACTCCCTGCCTTGATCCGCCTTGGTAGCATCGTGGTTGCAGCGCTTGTAACGTCTTGACTCATCATGTGTATTCCCCTACCCGAGAGGAATGAAACCGCCGGCTGCTTCATTTTTGCCATCAAACTTGATTACGAGGTGTTAATCGCTTTGAGGTCCCAATAGCTCGCTCAAGAATGCCTCCCGCTGTTTCTTCGGTAGCACAAAGTCGAATACTTCAGGATGTAGAAGATATTTTTCTCCAAAATGGTATTCAAATACTCGGAAACATTCGGATGGCCACTTATCAAGTATTGGCTCTAGGGCATGAAGAATCTCTCCTCGACTATTCTCTTGACCTTTCCCGTACATCTTTTTCGAGTAGTAAAACCCAGCCATATAGTCAGGAAGGAGAAGCAATGGCTCATCCTGCTCTGTGCTAATAGAAGGATTGAATGTGGTGCGAATACCGGTCGCTTCTTCAGTTTGCGGCAATTCGTTTACACCGCCCATAACTTCCCTGAAGATTTCTTGATTTTTCTCGCCCTGAATATCGGAGTCGAATATTCCATTGACTGTAATGGAACGTAGGTCGTTTGATTTTAGTTTAAGGCGATATTTATTCTGGTGCAATATGTGTCCATACAAGTCAGCTAAGACGATTCCGAGAAGGTGCAGCTTTAGCGTAGCCATTGGTTTTGCATACGTCATCGGCTCTTGAGCATTCTTGACCCCTTTGTCGTAAATGGCCTGGCCATTTTGATGGTAAAGATCCCACTTTTCTGTATCTTTCCAAATGATATGCACTATTCCATAAAGTTGTCTTTTAGCGATAAGTCGGAATGCAGCCTTTACATGCTCAGCATCGTCTCCCGAATCTGACCATTTCCGGGGCTCAGACTTCATAGCAGTTAAAAGGCTTTCACGAACTTCATCTACGGCTGAAGACCACATTCCGACAGCGGCAAAAACAAGAGGAGCGTCTTTGCTATGAGAATACCGTCCAGAAACGTCGAGAAAACAGGTTATGTCGTGGAACTTGGTGTTCATAGTGTATCTGCCGTATATGCAGATAGTGCTACCACGCTGCTACCAGAACAGGCAAACCCATCCTGATCCATCAGGAGGATGGTTCTTCTGATTCGTCAGTTTTTCATTTGGTTAGCTCGTCGTGGGTCGTGTCAGGCAGCTCTGAATCGAGTTTGTAAACCGCAGGTTGACCAGGCCAGATTTCACACTGCGCGCACATTTTCTCTTCCGGTTCACCACTTAACCAACCGAGGGCGTGAGGAGTTTTCGATTGTGGCCGTCGAGCGAGGCCTTTCTGAAGGCGCGCGCTCCGGGAGCAAAGAATGCTGCTCACGCCCTCGCTCCCCTCTCTCTCCTGCGGGTGTCCTGCTTGATCTCCCACTGCGCATCATGGCGTGAGATTCAGAATCGCGACCAGGATGCAATGGTGGCGGGTGTACCCGGCAGGATGAGATAGGCCTGAGAATGCCTCGGCCTCATCTTGTATGCGACGTCAATGAATCCTGCGCAGAACGGAGGGGGTGAGAGCGGCGCTTAGTGTGCCTGCGGCGACTGATCAGGAGCAGGAAGCTCAAACAGGAAACGAATGCCCACCAGATACATGTTGAGGCGGGCACTTACCGGAATGGAGCGGGTCCAACGCACTTCCCCCAGTTTGGTAATCTGTTCTTTCCTCGCCTCAGACGGCACTTGAATCTCAAAGACCTGTCGGTTGTTCACCTCCTCAGGAAGCAGGAGCAGCATGCCCCCGACGCTCCTATTGATCGAGTACCCGTATCCCTCTGTCAACTTCACGGTGCTGCTGTCCACAGGCTTCGTCAGCCCATAGGGATACGCTCGCATGCTGGGTACACGCTCGCTCTCTCTTCGCTTTTGTTGAGTTGGCATAGCTTTTTCCAAAATTGTTGTAGGTGCCTACCACCAGCCCGGTTAGCGGTGGATTCTGCTCCCTGGTCGGGACAATTACAAGCATACTTTCGTATGTCATGATATTCGGCCAAGCCGTCCTTCACAACACAATGCACGCACATTCTTACTCTCTCCCGGTACACCACCCAGCCAGCGATGGTGTGGGGAGCTTTCAGATGCGGCCGTCGAGCCAGGGTGCCTAGAGATGCTCCTTCCACGCTTGCGCCTTTTCCTCAATAGGGACCGGCCAGACCGGCCTTCACTGCGCGCATCGAACGAACACAGCAACATCGGGCACGTTCTGCGAGCAAGAAGCACGGTTTGGCCGCTCTCTTCATGTCCCTCTAAGCTCACTCCTTATCTCTTCAGGGAGCGGGGCTGATTGGTCTCCCACCGCGCAACTTTGTCACACGCCCACCCACCGGCACGCCGAGACTGACCCTCCCCCGATTTTACAGACACCTCCAGAAGAGGGGAAATGGAAAAATTGGAGGGCATCATGGCAGAGGTTACACGACGTCGATATGCCGAAGAGTTTACGCGGGAGGCGGTGCAGTTGGTGCGTGAATCCGCTCACCCGGTGGACCAGGTGGCGCGGGACCTGGGGATTCCGGAGCACGTGTGGTGTCGCCGGACCGCCCAGCATCGGCAGTCCGAAGCCCACGGCACCACACGGGCTGCTCAGCGCGCACGGTATCACGAGCAGCATGAGCGGCACCGGCAATTGTTGGGGCAACGCCTGTGCGAAAGCTTTTTCGGGACACTCAAGGGCGAGATCGTGTACAGAGGGGGCCCCCTCTTGGGGCCCGAGAGGATGTGCCGAGGGCTACGCTATTCCACAATCAGTTGATTTTGAACCAGCCAATCGGCAGGTAGAACACGTTCATCCGCCAGTCTTTTGCCATGTGGTTTTGCGAGCTCTTTGACACTAGTAAGTCAAACCATCCGGTACTAGAATGCCATTTAAGCATTCCTGTCATTGATAGCCTTAGCTTGTCTGCAACGCTGTTTGCCCACGCTCTAAGATAGTTAGGATTCATGCACAAGTTCTGCA
>JAGXAR010000070.1 GCA_018971525.1 Nitrospirota bacterium | reverse complement strand
TTCGTCAGTGCCGACCGTCGATATGTCGACGGTCGGTGCGTCCCTCACCGAACAACGTCGAATCATCGGCGAGCGCGTGATGGCCGGCGCCACCGGCGCAGAGACCATGGCGGCGATGACGGAACTGGTGGACGGGCTGATCGTCGGGGGGTATCGGAATGCGGTGCGGCAGGGGGGAGATGCGGTGGCATCGGCCGGCCTCCACCAATGCTGCCTGGTGGCCCTGGGAGGATACGGACGTCGCGAACTCGCCCCGTATTCGGACATCGATTTGATGGTTCTCTTCCGTCCTGAGGCGAAACAGTATGTCGAATCGCTCGTGCGTGCCGTCTTGCATCCCTTGTGGGACTGCGGCTTCCAGGTCGGACATAGCGTGCGGACGATTCACGACTGTATCGAGCTGGCCGAGACCGACGCGACGGTCAAAACGTCGATGATGGAGTCCCGATTTCTTGCCGGGAGTCCCGAGTTGTTTGAGCGGTTTCACAGCCGGTATATGCGGAAGGTCGTAGTCAAGAATCCGGACGCATACTTGGATCAAAAACTTGAAGAGCGCCGGCGCGAGTATCTTAAGTTCGGCGAGACGGTGTATTTGCTTGAGCCGAACGTCAAGAAAAGTAAGGGCGGTCTTCGCGACTTGCATCTGCTCCAGTGGGCCGGCATGGCCCGCTATCAGGCGCCGACGATTCGCGAGCTCTCTGATCGCGGCATTCTCTCCAGGGGCGATTCGATGGCCCTGACCGAGGCGCGGGATTTCTTATGGCGGGTACGGGCCCTCCTCCACGTGCACGCAGGCACGGCCCAGGAGATTCTCTCGTTTGATGAGCAGATCTGGCTGGCCCAACATTTCGGGTTCCAGGACCAACCGCATTTGCTGGCCGTCGAGCAGTTCATGCAACAGTATTACCAGCACACGATGGGATTGCATGAACGCTGCATGCGATTTGTCGAGCGCTGCCGGAGCGTGCCGATCTGGCAACGGATCGCGCGGTTCTTGCCGGCGCCCCGCGTCGATGGATACTTTGCCGTACGGGGCGGGATCCTGACGGTTGCGGACGAACATCGTGCGAAGGTGCTGGAAAGCCCGGCACTGCTCCTTCGGCTGTTCGACCTGGCGCGATCGCAGCATCTCACCATTGTGCCCCCATTGCTCGAAGACATTCACCGTCATGTCGATACGGTTTCTGCGGAGGCCTATCGGACACCGGAGGTCAGTCGCACGTTTCTCGCGATTCTCGCCGGACCCGGCACCGCCAAGACGCTGGAGGCCATGCATCGCGCCTCTGTGCTCGAGAAATTGGTGCCGGCCATGGGAACGGTCCGTGGCCTGATGCAATTCAATCAGTACCATAAGTATACCGTCGACGAGCACAGTTTGCTCGCGGTGGCGCGCGCCGAAGCCCTGGCACAGGACCAGGGTGTCATGGGGGACGTCTACCGCAGCATTAAGCGAAAAGACCTTCTGCACCTTGCCGTGCTGCTCCACGATCTGGGAAAGGGCCGGGAGGAAGATCATAGTGACGTGGGGAAGCGCTTGGCTGAGGAGGTTGCGGCCCGGCTCGGGTTCGATGAGCAGGATATGCGGACGCTCTCATTTCTCGTGCATCGGCACTTACTGATGGCCCACACGGCGTTTCGACGAGACCCGAACGACGTGAAGGTGGTGCTGCCCTTTGCCCGGGAAGTGGGTACGCCGGAAGTCTTGAAAAAGCTGTTGGTACTCACCGCGGCCGATATCGCCGCAGTCGGTCCCGGTGTCTTGACTAAGTGGAAAGAATCGCTCCTGATCGAACTGTATCAGCTCACGATGTCTGAGGTGTCCGGGGAACGGAATGGGGCCGGAGCACCAGAACGAGTCCGCCAGATTGCCGAAGAGGTGAGCCGGCACCCGCTGCTGGCCGGGCAGGCCGGCGAAACCCTGGCCTGGGTCGAGAGCCAACTGGGCCAATTCCCCGAGCGCTATGTCCATGGCACGTCGCCGTCCCGTATCGCGGCGCACTTAGCGGCCGTGCGTCGATTGCATGTCGGTGAGGTGCTGGTGGAGGCGGAGTTCAACGGGGAGCTGGGAACCTGCGAATATACCGTCGTGACCCATAATGATGTGACACCCGGTATTTTCTCAAAGATCGCCGGTGTGATGGCCGGCAGCGGGGTTCAGATTCTCGATGCGCAGATTCTCACCAGAGCCGACGGGATTGTGGTCGATACGTTCCAGGTGACGGACCCGGACTATCAGGGCGCGCCTCCGGCTGAGCGGCTGCGGACGGTGGGTGATCGGATCGCGTCGGTCCTCAAGGGGTGGGAGCATGTCGACGATGTGCTCCGCCGGGGTGCGCGGTTGAAGCTGACGAGGTCGCTCCCGAAAGCCCGTGAAGCGACGGAGGTGCGGATCGACAATGAAACGTCGGACGCGTATACGATCATTGATGTGTTTGCCGACGACCGCCAGGGTCTGCTGTATGTGATTACGAACACGATCTTCCAACTCGGGCTGTCGATCCATGCAGCCCGCATCTCAACGCGGCTGGATCAGGTCGCCGACGTGTTCTATATCGCCGATAGGCGCGGAAAGAAACTGGACGATCACGGACAATTGGAACGATTGCGAACGGGAGTCGAAACGGCCATCGAGAATTTTCTCGAGGCGAAAGCGGCCTAGCAGCGGCTGCACAGTCTCATCAGGGGTGATTTGAAAGGAGGAGGGGGGATGAACGTACGTGAGGTATTGGAGTTTGCGAAGAAGAATAAAGTCCAGATTGTCGACTTGAAGTTTGTGGATCTCATCGGCACTTGGCAGCATTTCAGCATTCCCACGAATGAATTGACGGAAGACCTGTTCAAGGACGGGTCCGGACTGGACGGGTCCTCCATTCGCGGCTGGAAGGCCATCAATAACAGCGACATGCTGGTGGTGCCGGATCCGGCGACGGCCTGTCTCGATCCCTTTTGTGCGGTCCCGACGTTGAGCCTCGTCGGCAACGTCGTGGATCCGATTACGCGCGAGACCTATGATCGTGATCCGCGGTATGTGGCGCAGAAGGCGGAAAAATATCTCCAGAGCACGAAGATCGGTGATACCTCATACTGGGGACCCGAGGCCGAGTTCTTCATTTTCGATCAAGCCCGGTACGATCAGACGGGCCACAGCGGCTACTACTTCATCGATTCCGAAGAAGGCGTGTGGAACATGGGGCAGGAAGGCCACAACTTGGGCGGAAAGATCCGTCACAAGGAAGGCTACTTTCCGGTCGCGCCGACCGATACGCAAATGGATATCCGCAGCGAGATGATTCTGGAAATGGAGAAGGCCGGAATTGCGATTGAAAAGCATCACCATGAAGTCGCCACGGCCGGCCAGGCGGAAATCGATATTCGGTTCGATTCGTTGGTCAGAACGGCAGACAAAATGATGATGTACAAGTACATCGTCAAGAACGTGGCACGCCGACATGGCAAGACGGCGACGTTCATGCCGAAGCCGATCTTCGGCGATAACGGGTCCGGCATGCATAGCCACCAGAGTATCTGGAAGGATGGGAAACCCCTCTTCGCCGGGAAAGAATATGCGGGCGTGTCACAGATGTGCCTGCACTATATCGGCGGCATTCTGAAGCATGCTCCGGCGCTGGCCGCCTTTACCAATCCCACCACGAATTCCTACAAGCGCCTCACGCCCGGGTTCGAAGCGCCGGTACTGCTGGCCTATTCCAGCCGGAATCGGTCTGCGGGCATCCGGATTCCCATGTACTCGCCGAGTCCGAAAGCGAAGCGGATCGAGGTCCGTTTCCCGGACCCTGCCGCAAATCCCTACCTCGCCTTTTCTGCCATGCTCATGGCAGGATTGGACGGGATCGAGAACAAGATCAATCCGGGTGAACCGGCTGAAAAGGATCTGTACGATCTTGAGGCGAAGGAAGCGGCGAAGATCCGGACGATGCCGGGCAGCCTGGATGAAGCGTTGAACAACCTCGAAAAGGACCACAAGTTCCTGCTCAAGGGCGGCGTGTTCAGTGAGGACCTGGTTGAAGCCTGGATCGGCTACAAACGTACCAAAGAAGTTGATACCATGCGGCTGCGGCCGCATCCCTATGAGTTCTTCCTCTATTATGACGTCTAGAGCGGCTCGGAACCCATCTGAAGGATGGGTTGACGTAGTAGGGGAGGCATGGTACATGTGTCCCTTATGAGCGGAGTCGAGGCAATGGCGCCTCGGTAAGGCTCTCGACATACGGCACACGGACAACGGCGTCCGTCATTCTTGAAAGAGTGGCGGACGCCGTTCTACTTGGTGGCGAATTCCGAGACGACGGAGTCTTGGATTGAGGTGGCTCTTCCACCTCTAGGTGGGACAATGGCGTCCTCATTCTGGCAACAGAGTGAGGACGTTTTCGTTTGTAGAGGCTCATCGTCGAACCATCGCATGATCAAGGAGGGCGCCATGCACGCAGCGGATCATGAGCGGATTGCAGGCCTCGCGAAGAAGAAGTTCGGATTCATGGATGCTTCGCTCGGCGGGTATCTGTTGTTGTCAGCCATGGCCGGAGTCTACCTCGGCTTCGGCATCGCGCTGATATTCAGCCTGGGAGGACCCTTGATGGCCGCCGGATCGCCGGTGGTGAAACTTGTCATGGGCGCTTCGTTCGGAATTGCGTTGACGCTGGTCATCTTCGCCGGCTCGGAATTGTTTACGGGCAACAACATGGTGGGAGCGATCGGCGGTCTGTCCAGGAGCGTGACGTGGGGGCAAGTAGCGCAATTCAATTTCTGGTCGTGGGTCGGGAACCTGGTTGGATCGCTGGCGCTGGCCTGGCTCGTGGCGGAATCCGGCGTGTTTTCGAAGGGGCCCACGGCGGAGTTTCTCGGCAAGGTTGCGGCGGTGAAGATGTCCTTGCCGGCGTGGGAATTGTTCGTGAGGGGCATTCTCTGCAATTGGCTGATCTGCCTGGCAGTATGGACCGCGGGGCGTACCACGAACGATGCGGCGAAAATACTGCTGATTTTCTGGTGCCTCTTCGCGTTCATCGGCACAGGATTCGAGCACAGCATTGCCAATCAATCACTGCTTGGTATGGCGCTGTTCCTTCCTCATGAGGCAGCAGTGAGCTGGGCGGAGTTCTGGTACAACCAGCTCTTCGTCGTGCTGGGGAACATCGTGGGTGGCGGGTTCTTCGTCGGGGGGCTCTATTGGATCGTGAGTCCCTATCGTGTAGAGGAAGAGCCGGCCGGTACGGCGACACCGTCCGTATCGCCGGCGACTGTCCGGTTCTAGGCCGGGTAAAGACTGTAGCTCGATCGATGTTAGTTCAGGTACAAGCTAAAGGAGGAGAGACATGGAGAAGGATACGATTCGAAAGGCGATCAAGGCGAAGCGGATGGCGAAGAATGTCACGATTGCAGAAGTGGCCAAGACTGTGGGCAAGAATCCAACCTTTGTGGCGGCAGCATTGAATGGCAACCATCGATTCACGCCGGATGAGGCGAAGAAGGTCGGCCACCTGCTTGAACTGGAGCCGCAATTGACGGCCGCGTTGAGCAACTTTCCGGTTCGGACGGATTTCCCCAACGCCACGGACCCGTTCAAGTATCGACTGCTGGAGATCATCGGGGTCTACGGCGATTCAATGCGCGAGCAGGCCAATGAAATGTTCGGCGACGGCATCATGAGCGCGATCGACTTCACGCTCGATATGGAAAAGGTGACAGGGAGCCAGGGCGAGGCGCGGTGCAAAATCACGCTGAATGGGAAATGGCTCGAATACAAGACGTTCTAAGCAGGGTGTGGGTGCCGGCAACGGAGCCGGTGCAACGGATCATCGGCTGGCGCCTTTGTTCTGGGGAGGGGAAGGGGAAGGGGAAGGGATAGGAGGCGACAATGGGTACGACGCGAGCGAATGACCGGGAACTGATCGGGATGGACCGAGTCGTGGTCGATCTCTTGCGTGACGGCGCTCCGCGAACATTGGATGACATCACCGGCGCCGTCCCGGGGGATTGTTGTGCGCAAGTTTTTCTCACCATCGACCGACTGAGTCGGGAGGGACTGGTGCGAATCATGCCGGGCTTGCCGGGTTATCGGGTGACGCTGGCCGATGATGGGAGGACGTGATGAACAAAATCGAGGCCATCAAGACGGAGCGCGACGGGTTGGCTGTGCGGGACATGATCGCCCAGTACGCCAAGAGCGGCTGGGAATCGATTCCCGAAGCCGACGTTCAGCGCCTCAAATGGTATGGCCTCTTTCTGCGGAATCCCACGCCTGGATTCTTCATGATCCGTGTCCGGATACCGGGCGGCAAGACAGGCTCGTATCAGCTGAAGGCTCTCGCCGACATCGCCGGGACCTACGGCAACGGCATCCTGGACCTCACGACGCGTCAGCAAGTACAGCTCCGTCAAATCCGGATCGAAGACGTGCCGGCGCTCTTTGCCAAGATGGAAGAGGTGGGGTTGACCTCTCTCCAAACCGGCATGGACAACGTGCGAGGGGTCATGACCTGCCCGGTCGCCGGGTTGAGTCCGGACGAGGTGTCGGATGCGACGCAGCTCGTGCGGGCGATTACTGAGGAGATTCTCGGCAACCGCGACTATTCCAATTTGCCGAGGAAGTTCAACGTGGCAGTGACCGGCTGTCCGGACAACTGCGTGCACATGGAAACCCAGGATCTGTCCCTTGTGCCGGCTTATCACGACGATGGCCACGGCAGAAGCATCGGGTATAACGTATTGGCCGGAGGCAAGCTCGGTTCCGGCGGGTATCGGATCGCCACGCCGCTCGATATCTTTGTGACCGAGGGCGAAGCCTTGGACGTGAGTCGCGCGATCATAGAAATCTTTCGGGATCGCGGATCGAGGGAGAATCGGACACAGGCGAGGTTGGCCTTCTTGCTGGACGAGTGGGGGGAAGCCCGGTTCCGGCGGGAAGTGGAAGGGCGAGTAGGCAAGGCGCTGTCACCGGCCGGCGTCGATGCGCGAAAACCGGCCGAGAAGAGCCATGTCGGCATCTATCGGCAAAAACAACCATGCATGAACTATGTAGGGCTCAAAGTCCTGGTGGGCCGTATCAAGCACGACGACCTGGCCAAGATTGCAGCCCTGGCAGAGAAGTATGGAACGGGGGAGATCCGGATTTCTCCGGCGCAGGCCTTGATCATTCCGAACGTGTCCGATCGGAAGATCGGCGACCTCGACCGAGAGCCGTTGGTGAAGCAGTTCGCCTATAACCCCTCACCGGTATACAAGGGGTTGGTGAGTTGTGTGGGGAGCGATTACTGCAATCTGGCGGTCATCGAAACGAAGGGGCGGGCGGTGGAGACGGCGAAGGCTCTGGAGGCTTGCCTGGGCAGCACGCTCAAGCCCATCACCATGCATTGGTCCGGCTGTCCCGCTGCCTGCGGCAATCATCTCGTGGCGGATATCGGGCTCTTGGGCAAGAAAGCCAAGGTCGATGGGAAAGTGGTCGACGCGGTCGATGTCTATGTGGGGGGCCGCTCAGGACCCGATCCCAAGCTGGCGGTCAAGATCATGGAGGATGTGCCCTGCGACAGGCTGCCGATGGTGCTGGAAGGACTCTTGCCCTACCATGCAAGAGAGAAGATGCATCGGGTGAGGGGAGGAGGGGCCAAGAAGCTTGTGCTCAGTAAAGAGACGCCGAGCACTACCGCTGCGTGAGACGGGATGGGCAACCTGGTCCTCCTCCTGCTCGCGGAACCCGCACAATAGGAATGTGCTCGTCCGACGCGCGCACTCAAGGATCAACCAGGCGACCCCATGAAGAGAAAAGCGAGCAAGCTTGGCCGGATCATTTAGGAGGGGTGATACATCGCTTAATGCGCGCAGCCCAGAGCAGGCGATCCGACCGTCTTGGCTTCCGTTCGCCGCTTTGAAATTCAAGGGCCTGCTCCGGCGGCCTGGACGGGCGCCTACGGATTTGAAGCCGCGATCGCAACCTACCTGGGTCGTGAATTTCGAGGTCGTTCGCGAACTATTGCCTTACACTTATCTCCATCCTCACCCCATCCCGTTCAACTGTTACATAAAGAGGGAGGGATATCCGATCTGTCCAACTTCCTAATGGCCGACCATTCAACGCGAGAATCTGGTCACCGGGTTTGAGTCCCGCCAGGAAGGCAGGGCCCCCTTGGAGAAGACCGAGCAGCTTCACTCCCTCGCCGGGCCAGCTGTAGTCAGCGACCACCCCCAGAGGATTGTCGCCAAATGCCGCCGCGAGTGCTGCTAACCCATAAGCAGCGGCTTCTTCGACCACAAGACGACGGGCGATGGGGTATGACTCATAGAGCCGACCAGTGGCTGTCTCTGCCGGAGAGGGAATGTTTGTCGAGGAGGCGATCTGGCGAAAGACCGTGATACCGCTCTCCACCTTAAGAAGCCGAAGTTCGAAGGACGCAGACAACGGCTCGCCGGTTCCCGATATAGCCAGACGATAGATCAACAGACTGTCCGCACCAACGAGTTGACCCACGCGAATCGTCGTACCCTCATCTACTCGCCCCGTATATTGAATGCCGACCTCATCAAGGACTTTCCGGAGATCCTCCCGTTCCACGAGCACCAACTCTCGATGGCGTGTGCGCAAAAAATTTAGCGTGAGATCGAGCCATGAGATTATCCGGTCATTTGTTGGTCCCGCGACCGGCAACACCGCCAGCCGCTGTGGCAGCGGAGAGACGGTCGGAGGCATGAAGACAGGGATCACGGAAACCTGCAACCCTCTCCTCACGAGAGCTTGTATCGGCTGAGATCCATCCGGCCTCACAGCCTTCCCGCAGACTTTCCAGGCCAAAGTACGGACGACATCGGGCGTGCCCCACATGCAAAGCTGATTTTCCTGTAGGACCAGGTAATAGGGTTTGGCAGGCTCCCCTGGGAAATAGCAGTTAGGAAAGAACGGACAATGGAGGAGGTATCCAACCCACTCGCCTTTTGGATAGACCCGGTACTCCCAGATGGCTTGCTGCCCATCATCCTGAACCACACGGTCCGGTTTCCCAAAGTTCTTCAACACCTGCTCTTTCGGCGTCGACACGGCCAAACGGTCCTCAAGTTTTCCTGCATCGTACATGTAGGGGAGAAACACTCCGCAGCCGGACAAGGGAAGCAACAATATGAGACAGAACAGTCCTCGCCGCCTGGCGCTCGTTCTTTTCCCGCAGGGAATGCGGAAGGTTTTCACAAAGGATGTCATCTCCAAGTCAACCCTGGCCGACTTGTTACCTGCTCTGCCTCTGGACCCTTGCTGCCTCCTCCCTGTTCTTTAGGGAGTGAGGTATCAGCGCACTCCGCTGGGTGGCTCCCCCGGATTGATGAGGATCGGGGCCTTCAGTTGATCCGGTAAGAGGATCAGTTTGGAGTTCGGGCTGTCGTACAACTTGTACTGCAGATAGGCCGGTGTGAGCGTCTTGGTGATGGTTTCCTGCGCCTGGGCCTGTCCGATAGCCCGGATCCGGGTCCCTTCTGCCTCACCATCGGCCCGAATCCGGATCGCGTCGCCCTCGCCTTTCGCCCGTGTACGCGCAATCTCGGCATCCTTGGTTGCGATGGTCAGTTCGAATTCTTTTTGCTCTTTTTCCTGTTCCTTCGCCTGTTTCTGCTCAATCGCGTGCAAGACAATGGGCGGAAAATCGACATCGGCCAAGGCGACGCTCTGGATTTCCAAGTGACGGCCTTTGAGCTTTTCGACCACCACTGCCTGGACTTTGCTCGCAATCTCTGCGCTCTTTTCCGGTACCGTCACCATGTTATAGCCGGAGACCACACTGCGCACCGTCGCCATAAATTGGGGTTTGACAATCCGGGGATAGTAGTCGGCGCCCACTTCTTGATTCAGAAAGTACAGCTCTTCCGGAATGGGCCGGAGGATGATGGCCGCCTTAATGAGCACCTGGAGATCATCCGCACTCAAGGCATCAATGTCTTCGGTGAAGCTCTGCCAGCGAATATCGTAGCGGTACACGTCATTCCAGGGCGCCCGCCAGTAATACCCGTCCTTCACTGGTTGGGTGGAAAGCCCTTCGGAGAACGGACGCCAGAACAACCCCCGTTGGCCTGGTTGGACCGTGGTGCCGCAGGCCGTTGTCAGCAGCAGTACGGCGAGCGAAAGACTCGTGATGGTTAGGCGTGTCATAGTTCCCTCCCGGTACGGCCACGCCAAGCGTGGCGGCTTAGTGATCTCGTGATTGTGTGGCTGGACCGGGCGACCGACCTCTGCCCAGTTCCAGGTGCAGATCGGCGAGCCGCTCCTGTTCGCGTGCCGCTTCCTCATAGAACTGCACTAAGAGCCGTGTGCCGCTCACCCAGTCAGATTCTCGCCCGAAGAGCCGTTCGTAGACCGCCGCCCGTTCAGTCAATACCTCGACCTGTTGGCGTGACACGGCCGCCTCGCGGCTGTAATAGGACGCAATTTTCCAGTGGTCTTGGCCCGGATCGCGCGAGGCAGGGTCCAGTACAGACACGGATTCTCTGGTACAGCCCGATACGAGCAAGAAACCGAGGAGGAGGATGAAGACAGGTGGGCGCATCGAGGCACTTCTCCTTGCTCCACCAGACAGGCGATAAGACTTCATGCGGGGAAAGCAATAGCCACAGCCCCGATGCGCTATTATCTCATTCGCTTCTCCTCCAACACAATGTCAGGTCTCTACTTAATGAAGGTTACTCCCAAAGATTGTCGCGGCTTGCGCGGGGGTAAATTTCCCGCTCTCCACATCCTGGCACGCACGTTCGGCCATGACGGCCGCTTCGCGCTATGAGATCCCGGCCTTGCTGTGCGGCGGGACCAGGGGCACGATGGTCGGCGCGGGGGGTGAGGGGTGCGGCAGGCGCTGGGGGGGACTGGTGCGGTCTGGGTCAAGATGCCGGGGGTCGGTCGGATTATGTCCTTTCGTGTGCGAGGCTACCTGCGGGCCTGCAAAACTTCCTCTTCGTGTGTGTACACCGTGGCATGTCGCCTACTGCGCATCAACCAAACAATCATCAGGTCTAAGGCAAGAGTGCCGCCGTGACTCGTTCGCCGACATCGGCGCGAAGCGATCGCCAGGCTGCGGCCAGGGAGGGGACATGGATGACACTCCATGTGCCTGCCGCCGTTCCGCTTCCGGTTGCGCCCGCGCGTGCCCGAGATAGCTCTGCCCGCTCGTGCTCGCCGTGATGGTGCGCAGCTGCTCGTGTTTCATGAGTTGCGAAGATGCGTACGGCTCATTCTGCTCACCCATTGGAATCATCCCCTCCCGGTTGATTGCGATGCGTCATCCGGAATCATGGCTTGATCTGTTGGCAGTGCAGCGTCCCATTCTGATCCTGAATCACGACGGCGAGGGGCATTGTCGCCTGGGTATAGGCCGGCCCGACTGGCTCAACAGGTATGGTACAGGGCCCGACACAGGGCGTCTTGAACGGCGTCCCCTCACAGGGCGGAATCGTCCACTCGGTGCAGCCGCTGACCACCAGCACCGGGAGCATAAGTCCCCATAGCCACCCGTTTCCCCACCAAGACTGCACACTCCTTTCCGTGACGCGATCCGGGAACCAGGCGCCAAGATCCACCCTGTAGAATCGATCCGCCATCGCTCACCTCCTTTGTGTGTTCGGTTCCGTCTCCTCCGTGATCATGGTCCAGGTCCCCTCTCGCGCGTGAGGGCGGGAACTCGCCGTGACGGCTCACCTGACGGTCGCCCGGAGCCATGCTTTACGCATTATAACCGCGTGCTTGACCGTGTTCCGCATCGATCAAGGCCTGACCCTCAATCATCAATCCTGCCGAGCCTGACCGGTTGTCTCGGGCTGGATGGGCAATCCTACAGATTTCTCCACCCTGCCTTCACCAAGCATCTGATCGCCGTCTCGGGGAGGAGCCATTAAATCCCTGCAACTGATTGGAACACATAGGCCACCTGGCATTCCACCAGACCAAAAAAGCGATGACATGCTGTGTTGATCTCCTGGCATCCTCTTTGCGGTGTAACCGAGAGTATTCCTGAAATGAGGGGGCGACGAGGCAGACCGGCCGCGTCGTCAGCGCTGGTACGACCCCGCAAAGGAGGAGAACCATGACCAAATCCATCGCATCTCGCATTGAATGGTGTCGACGGCAGAGCACGCAGGCCTGTGCGCCGCGCGAGGTCGCAGGATGGCAAGCCGAAGAGGAGGGTCTCCGGGACGCGCTCTTCAATAGAGATCACACGAACCAGTATCGGCAGCATCCGTCCGGTGTGTTCGAGAGGTATCTGATGGGTCTCCAGGACGGGTACGCGGTGCTTCGCACTGCCGCGGTGTACCACCATTTCGCAACTCCCACCCACCAGGCGGAGATAGGGAGAAATGCGGATACTTATGGCATGGGTGACGTGAGCACGGGACACATACTGGGGCTTACGAGGCGCGGTGAAACATATTTGCAGGAGTACCGGATCACGGGGAACGATAAATAATAATAGATCGTGTGTCGGACCAAGGAACCACCGGAGCCAGACCTGCTTATGAAAGGAAGAAGTTTAGAGTAAAACGGCCTCGCTGGACAGGTCGGAGGTACTCCAGTTGCGGTGTGAGGCTGGAGAACTCGGGTGTATGGCAGTGGGTACCCCACGCCCTCCTCAATTATCTTCACCAAGCCATGCGACCGAGGTTGTTGACTCAACGATCCACCGACCTGCTGCGATCCGGTCGCATTCGGCGCGTCCCTTCTCTGGTTAATCATCGAGCACCGGCCCTGGCTCGTAAGGTGCCGGCGCGGCAGTGAGCATCCGCACCGCAGAGACCGATTCGGTACCGTGGTGCGGCGTGATGTCGAACACCCTCTGTCTGGCGGCATCGAGTGCGACCCTTAGATCGATTTGAGGGACTTCCTGGATGCGATCGATCAACAGGCCGGTCAATTTTGTGAGCAGCTTATTCCGACCCCTTTGTTTTTCTCGGCAAAGAGGTGTCGAATGCAACGGCCGCGTGAAAGGTGGGGAGGGAGCGGCCAGGTGCCCTTCTTGCTCGCGCACGTTCAGAAGGAGACGGAGGGCAGACTAGATGGTCTCCTATGCTCGTGCAACGCGCGGTCTCGGAAGACCCTCGTCTGACACGCGCAGTGGAGACCACACCAGCCACCTCGCTGAATGCAGGTGAAGAGTTAAGCCTGGCTCAACACGCGAGAGGGGGACCATCTAGCCCACACTCAAAGGAGAAGGTAGAAGTGTGGTGGTCGCTCGACGGCTGGAGTCGAAATCTTCGCACGCCCTTATTTGGTTGGGTGATGAACGCCGCGCGTAGCGAAACGGGGGGGGCGATCAGAAAAGACTCCCGATCTTTCACGGCTTCCACTTCCGCGCCAGTGTTTCTTGTCCTGCTCGGTGGAAGGGCTGGATAGCATTGATAGGCTCATTTTGGGGAGGGATACATTTCGACCCGCTCCCGAATCTTTACCCATTTGTCCCATCCATAGCTTGTTGCCGTGCTCATGATTACTTCCCGAGCGGTAACAATTGTCCTGTTCATCATTTCTCGGTTCACGGTGGGATGATACCGAACGACGATCAGGAGTGTCTCGTGATCCACAGGGATAATGTCTAGCGAGTACGGAGAGTCGGTACTTGCATTTTGTCTTAGGCTAGCTCGCATGGTTAATGCCAGCCACTCGATCTTCGTTGGTGTGTAGGGTGTGAGGCCGGGCCGGTTCGGCGTCAGTTGTTCGTTTCTAGTCTCACGTTTCTCACGTTCGTCTCTTTCAATCTTACACTCACCGTTTACGCAGGCTTTCATTGCCGCTTGCCGACTCTCGTCACAAGAAATCTTATCCCTTGCGCCAATGGCATTATCGAGGCATTTTTTCAGCTCTTCCTCAGCTGCCGTGAGACATTCTAAACAGGGGCTTTGTGCGTATACAGGAGCGACAAGAAAGATGAGTGAGAGCAACGCGAACAGGAGTCTTAGGACCACAACTGGACCTCTCATAAGAATTGCCGAGGAAATGTTCGCCACGCGCCGCCCCAACCGTTCGAGCAGGTTTTGTGACTGGTGCGAGGTCGGGCCGTGCTTGTTGAGCAGCGCGAGAATATCGTCCATGATCGTGTTCCCGGTTTCGGTGAGCAGGTACGGCTCATGGAAAGGGGTCTCAGGAATGCTGGCACGGGGATTCTTGCGGCGGAATTCGGTGATGATGTCGTAGAGGTTGTGCTTCTATAGAGGCCATTCTGTTCGAGCACTTCGACGATGGCCGCGATCTCCCACCTGTTGGAGACGGTCGCCTCTTCGATGGATAGACTGTCGCATTGGGGTCGTTGGTCATTCATGCACTGCGCGATCACTTCTTGCTGCACGCAATTTTCCACAGAGCTTGACCAACGCTCCCTGGTGGGACTGATATCCACCTGTTGGTTTCGTCGGATCCACTGGAAACCACATTCCCGCTTCCCATTTTGCCCGAGAATTCCA
Organism: Nitrospirota bacterium; assembly: GCA_018971525.1. Lineage (GTDB taxonomy): Bacteria > Nitrospirota > Nitrospiria > Nitrospirales > Nitrospiraceae > Palsa-1315. The sequence continues at coordinate 5,015 of JAGXAR010000070.1, read as the reverse complement.
CGAATGAAAGCAGCCGTGTACGCTCTTCTGTGCAGTCGTATTCGCTTTGCATCTCGCTGGAAAAATACATGTTGCTCGCCTTGGTCTGTGTAGTGTTGTAGTCGTACAAGGCCCACATCTTCACCAGATCCCCTTTGCGGACAATCGTGTCGTGATTAAGGTACACAGTAAAACCACCAGCACTCTCGGTGGAGCCAATTGCCACCCATTCAGCATGCACTGGTCCGCTACACGCAACTTCCCACAGAGCGTGATTAATACTGCCTGGTTCAACTGGTATCCAGCTGTCTTCGTCGGGTGAGTCGCTAAAAGCCACGGTACCGGTTCCCATATTGCCCGAGAATTCCGTGAATGCAAGCAGCCGTGTACGCTGTTTGGTGCAGTCGAATTGCCTTTGAACCTTGGTAGACAAATATGAGCTGGACGGACTGGTTTGTATGGTCTTGAAGTCGTGCAGCGTCCACATCTTCACCAGATCCCCTTTGCGGCGAATGGTGTCTGGATCGGCATATACAGCCATCACTTCTACTAGTTCATTGTTTTTCTCAACCAGCACCCACTCCGCATACGCTGGCCCACTACTCAGCAACAGAAGTATGATTAGGATCAATCGTTTCATTCAAATTCCTCTGTGAAGCATCGTCACTTATTTCCCTATCGGCTTCCACTCCCGCGCCAGCTTGTGCGCTTCAGCGATCTGGGCAGGGGTCATGCGTTTAGCGAGATCATCACGAAGCTCGGCTCCCTTATTCCCTCCGTTCGCTGCCGCCAGGTTGTACCACATGTGGGCCTGGACAAAATTCTGGGGTACGCCATGGCCTTTGAAATACGTCGTACCGAGGAACTCCTGGGCTTTTGCGTTCCCCTGTGCCGCAGCCTTTTCAATCCACTGGCGCGCCTGCGCGTAGTCCTGGGCAACACCACGACCAATTTCATACAGCACACCGAGGTAGTACTGAGCACCTGCGTTCCCTTGCTTGGCCACCGGTCTAAACTCACGCAAGGCTGCTGCGTAGTCTCCACGGTTATAGGCTTCCTCGCCGGCTTGAAAGTCGGCCCATGCGGGCACGGCGAAACAGACGAGCGACAGCACAAGGGCGATGATGAATCGGAGAGACATGGGGACCTCGCAGGGAGGCCAATTCTAGGATGGTGCTAAGGGAGGCGCAAGAGCCGAATGGGGAAGTGAGTGTATTTGGCTGGAAACACTATTCCGACCTTCCCCCAATTCCGTAAGCCACCGCCGTCCTCGCCTCGAACTCGGCCTGGGCGTCATAGCCGAGGGCCGAGTGACGGCGTTTCCGATTGTAGAACACCTCGAGGTACTCGAAAATATCCTGTCTCGCTTCTTCACGGGTCGCGTAGTGCCGCTGGGACACGAGCTCGCGTTTGAGTGTCCCGAAAAAGCTTTCGCCACAAACGTTGTCCCGGCAAGTGCCGATGCGGCTCATGCGGCTCGTGATGCCGTGTGCGTTGAGCAGCCGCTGGTAGCGACGTGCGGCGTACCGGCTCCCGCGATCCGAGTGGTGCAAGAGCCCCTTCCCGGGCGTGCGATGCTGCAGGGCCATCGTGAGCGCGTGCTGCGCAAGATCCCTGGAGTGAGCCGGGTGCCCTACTTGCTCGCAGAACGTCCATGATGGAACAGTGCTTGTTCGGTGCGCGCAGTAAAGGGCAGCCTTGGCCACTCCCCTGAAGAGAAGCGAAGGAAGGTAGCAGGGCTCCGCTCGACGGCCGGAGTCGAGCGCTTCTTACGCACTTGTATGGCTGGGTGATGAACGCCGCGCGTTGCCAACGGGGGGGCGATCAGCAAAGACTCCCGTCCCCCCCCTTTGTTCGTAGTTCTATTCTCAAGCCTTAAGCGGGCTGCGTTCTTCTCGTTTGCCTAAATTCCAGATTGATTCGGCCTTGCTGCCGATGTACCAGAAGCTGAGTCCGAGCAGCGCGAAGAAGATGGCCTTGTGCAGGTTGTCCCAGAACAATTCGAAGAAGCGGGTATAGAGATTGATGCCCAGGAATGTCAGGCCGAACCCTTTCGTGATGTCGTTGTCGTGTCTCAAGCCGTGAAAGATAGCCCAGCCGGCGACCGCGCCGAAGAGAATCGACCAGTGAAACAGTTCGATCTGTTTCACCCGTTCCCAGGCGTGCATATCCCCATAGTTACCGAAGATCGACATGATCCAGAGCGCGATGAAGAGGTATAGCAGACCCATCACTAGCGTGCTGCGGAAAAACCGTTGTCCAATCTGGTGCGTTTCCAGCGCCAGTGCGCAGCCGGTCAGTAGTCCGCCGAAGAGGACGAAGCGGAGGGGATAGTTCATCCCCAGGTAATAGGCGCCCCAGCCGGACATGTAGCCTGTTTCCGTGCCCATCCATCCGCCCAGCGAGGCCAATGAAAACACCCAGATCAAATTCGATCCGAGCATCACACCGAGGACTGCATACGTCAGGAATGAGAGCAGCAGGAGCAAGGAGAAGTGTCCACTGCCTGTGTCGAGCGCGACCCCAAGTTGAGAGATGGCTCCGGCAGTGGCTAGCACCCCCAGGAAGAAAATGGCTTCGTTGCGATAGACCTTGTCGGGGGCCTGCTGCCGTTTGACGAGTCCCCATCGGTAGAGCCCGGCAGCCACGAGTGAGAGGGCCGCGCACTTGACCGTCGCAGGGGCCTGGAAGAGCACTTCGAGCAAGTCCCGGAGCATCCGGTCGGAGAGCGCTGCGCTCACCGAGGAGACGATCGAGAAGAGGGCGATCCAGAAGGAATACTTCGCCAGCTTTCGCCAGTCGAAGTATTGCACCTCGATTGTCTCGGCCAGCGACGCAGCCTGCGTGTCAGGAATCACACCATCCTGTTTCCATCGCTCGATGGCTTCGCGGACCACGATGGCTTGTTTGCGCGGGAGTTTCATGTCGTCCTCCTGAAGGTGGGACACAAGGCGTCGTTCATGCTGAATTATATGGCGGAAAGGGGAGACAGGCTATTCAGAAGGAGAAATCGTACCGAGGGGGGAATTACTAAGATAAAAGAAGGTAATCCTAGGCCGCCGCGCGCCGCGAAACGGGGAGGGTCAGCATTCCATCGCGCCGTGCAATCAGAAAAGACTGCCGGCCCTGTTATTTCCCTCTTCTACAGGACCGCCGATCGCCTTGCCGGCGCGGCGCGCCTGTTCCAGACCGGCACGAGCCAGAGCGTCCACCCGTTCGTTGTCCGGGTGACCCACGTGTCCCTTAACCCAGCGCCATTCGATGGTATGGCCGGCAGCCAACGCATCCAGGCGACGCCACAAATCTTCATTCTTCACGGGCTCTTTGCTCGCCGTTTTCCAGCCGCGTCGCTTCCAGTTGTGGATCCATTCGCTGATGCCTTTCTGTACATACTGCGAATCGGTGTAGACATGCGCTTCCACCGGCTCTGTGAGCGACTGCAAGGCCTCGATGACGGCGAGTAGCTCCATGCGATTGTTCGTGGTCGCCGGCTCACCACCGCACAGCTCCGTTTCGACCTGGCTGATGCGCAGCAGCGCGCCCCATCCGCCAGGTCCGGGATTGCCGCTACAGGCACCATCAGTATAGATTTCAATCATTCGTCCGCTGACTCCCTAGGTTTCCCAGGGCCTTGGGATCAAGCCTCTGGGGTGTGATCAATCGCAGGCCATGTTGCCGTTTGATTGTGTAGACAACATATACGCCGTGTATGAACGGCCTGTCATCCTTAAAAAAAGATTCCCGGTACCTTTGTTTCGTTTGACTCTCTACGCCATCCAACAGGCCCTCTCTGACCCTCACGCTCCAGTTCTTCTGTCGTACAAACCATGACAATATAATCGAACAACAACCGATGCAGTATTCATGTCGGGTGGCGTAAAAGTGACACGCCAATTGATGGGCCGTCAGTAAGTCCTAATCATTTAAGGAGGAAGTCCGATGGGTGCGAAGCTTTATGTCGGTGGATTGCCATATTCGGCGACGGAGAAGGAGTTGAGTGACTTGTTTGCGCAACACGGCGAGGTCGCTTCAGCGCGGATCATCACGGATAAGTTCACCGGGCAGTCCAGGGGGTTCGGTTTTGTCGAAATGTCCTCGGACTCGGAGGCCCAAGCCGCTATTAGTGCTCTGAACGGCTCACAAATGGGAGGACGTACACTCACAGTGAATGAAGCTCGTCCTCAAGAGGCGCGCGCAGGAAGCGCTGGACGCGGAGGGGCCGGCGTCGGCGGCAAGCGCGATCGCTGGTAGTTGAAGAATCCTTGAGATGGTGCCGCCGCGGTCGTCACTCGAGCCGAAGCCGTTAGGCTTGGGCTGCTGCTCTCGGTGAAGGTATTCGAGACCCGCGGCCTCAGGTCCTGAGTTTGAGGGGAAGGAGCCCGAAAGCCAATGAGGGGGGCATGTTCTGCCTGAAGGAGCGATGCCCCTCTCTTCAGCGCCATACCCTCCTCATGGATGCAAAAACACCGCCCCCCTATAAACCAGGTCGGATCTGGGATTCGGATTCCAGCCGACGAAAGGGGGGCCATGAAGCGGTCGAAGTTTTCCGAGGAGCAGATCGTCTATGCCCTCCGCCAAGCCGAATCCGGCACCCCCATCGGCGATCTCTGCGGCAGCTCGGCGTCAGTGACGCCACCTTCTATACCTGGAAAAAGAAGTATGCCCACCTGGGCATGAGTGAATCGCGCCGACATCGCCCTGCACCCCTCGCAAGTCCCCGGCCACGCCTACCCTCCTGTTGGGGTGGGGAGAAGCTGATGCCCGGAACGACCGCCGCACGTCGAAAAGGTAGAATGTTCCCGTTGGTTCTCCGGCAGTGACTGCGCAGGGTTTCTCGTGCAAGGAGACCGATCAGAAAAGACTTCCGACCCGTTTGCTTACTAGCTCAAGCCGGTCACCATGCATTGGTCCGGCTGTTCCACTGCCCGCGGGAATCATCTCGTGGCGGATATCGGCCTTCTCGGCAAGAAAGCCAAGGTCGATGGAAAGGTGGTCGATGCGGTCGATGTCTATGTGGGAGGCCGATCAGGGCCCGA
>JAGXAR010000180.1 GCA_018971525.1 Nitrospirota bacterium | reverse complement strand
AACCGCGTGCTCACCGACCGCGGGACCGAGTATTGTGGGGCGCCCGAGCGCCATGAGTACGAACTGTATCTGGCCGTGGAGAACATCGACCACACCCGAACTAAGACACGGCATCCCCAGACCAACGGGATCTGCGAGCGCTTCCACAAAACCATGCTCAATGAATTCTATCGGGTCACGTTTCGGAAAAAGATCTATCGGACGCTGGAGGAGCTACAGGCCGATCTCGATGTGTGGATGGACGAATACAATCACCAGCGCCCGCACCAAGGCCGCTGGTGTTATGGCAAGACGCCGATGCACACGTTCGTGGACAGTGTGCCGTTGGCAAAGGAGAAAATCTTAGCGGCATAAACCTGGTGAGGACTCGCTGTCTGTCAGATGAGGTCTTGAGTTATACAGCCTGACTCACATTGAGACTGGTGAAACGCCAGGGGGCGAATCAGTCGGTGTACACTTTGATAGCCCTAGCCATATCATGGAAATCTCGCTTGACTTACTTGTTGTTTCGAATAAGCTATCAACATGGTCCGTGTACTTGGCATCTTGGGTGGGGTTGCCATAGGTTTACAATGGCCGCACGCAGATATGGACATGCTCGTGGCCGCGCTAATTCTTTCTGTATCGTTAACATTGCTAAATCTCCACCTTGCCTGGCGAGACTTCCGCGCTGCTCCGGGAAGGACTTCCTGGGAAGCTATCCAGGAGACGGTATTGTCTAGCAGGTCAGAGAACCTCATGAGAGATTTCGGAAAAGTCGTTGAGGAGGCTAACGCCGCACGTCAGGGGAAACCTCTCCCTAGAACTATCGTTCGATACCTAGCCGCGTGCTTCTTGATGAACGCTCTCACAGTTTTTGGAACTGCCGGCCTAACCCACCTCTTGATGTAACCCGCTCTCTTCTTTCTTCTGTCCCACACCCATCTCGGTAGCTTGATGTGGCAGCAGAATCTTTCCCAAGCCTATCCCCACCTCTCACAAGAAACAGAATTTCCAAGCGACACTTCCATTCGGTAAACTGCGTTGACACCTCGCCACGGACGGGCAAGCTTTCCAGTCGTCCAGAGGCTTCAGCCTAAGTGCAGGCAGGGGTCATCGATAGGCTGTGGGAACTCACAGAACTCCTACCTTAGGCGGACTACATGAGTCCCGATGAGAACACCGATGAAACGGCGGAAAACGAACTAGAGAGCGAGCTCACTTCATATTGGAAAGAGGGGACATTAGAGGAGAAGCTGAATGACCGCTCGTTTAAAGTATTGTTAAGGATTCGTTATCCTCACGTCACCGAAGAAAAGATTCGGACTTTCTATGGATTAGGCCCGAAGAAGTGAATCCACAAAAACCGATTTCTACCCGTGGCAGGAGGAACCAGTATTTCGTTATCTTAAGATGGATCTTGTTCAGACTGTCGGAGCCATCCTGCGAAGAATGAGGGTATTGCAATCCTACATCAAGGGTTTTGTCGGTGGTAGAATCAACGGGACCGGGAGTATTTTCTGATTGCTCGGCGTGATGCAAGCCAGACCGTCCCCGTTTCGCGGCGGGGAACAAAACAAATGTACGGGAGTCTTTTTTTAAGGGTGGCAGGCCGTTCATGCGCGACGTATATGTGATTCTCGCAATCGAGTATCAATAGGGCCATGAAGAATCGGCGGAGACAGTGGACTCATGATTGAAATCTATACTGATGGTGCCTGTAGCGGTAATCCCGGACCTGGCGGAGGGGGCGCGCTGCGGCGCATGAGCCAGGTCGAAATGGAGCTGTGTGGCGGTGAGCCGGCAACCACGAACAATCGCATGGAGCTGCTCGCCGTCATTGAGGCCTTGCAGTCGCTCACAGAGCCGGTGGAAGCGCATGTCTACACCGATTCGCAGTATGTGCAGAAGGGCATCAGCGAATGGATCCACAACTGGAAGCGACGCGGCTGGAAAACGGCGAGCAAAGAGCCCGTGAAGAATGAAAATTTATGGCGCCGCCTGGATGCGTTGGCTGTCGGCCATACCATCGAATGGCGCTGGGTCAAGGGACACGCGGGTCACCCGGACAACGAACGTGTAGACGCATTGGCACGTGCCGGCCTGGAACAGGTGCGCCGCGCCGGCAAGGCGATCGGCGGTATCTCGAAGAGGGAAACAAAGAAGTCGGGCGTCTTTTCTGACGGGGACTCACGCCTGAAGACTTATGAAGAGCAAGCGCGCGAGTCGTCTACTCGTGCGTAGACACAACGACCCAACGAGCCTGTTCCTGCCCACGACCATTCCCCACTTCCTCAGCATAGCCATCCTAAAAGCCCATAATGGGAGAGAATTCGCTCACGTCAGTTTTGCGCCATGCGGCGGCCGGCTTCTCGTTACGATGCCCCCTGCTCCGTGAAGGCACGCAACACGTCCGAGACCGAGAGCACGCCGATGATCGTCCCGTCTGCCGTGACAGGCAGATGCCGAATGCCCTGCTTCTTCATGAGGGCCATCGCTGCGGCCAAGGGCTCGTCTTCTTCGATCGTCACCAAGGATTTGCTCATGCAAGCGGCGACGGTGGTCGTATTGGGATCGAGCCCTCTGGCCACGGCCTTCCTGCTGAGGTCTGAATCTGTGACGATGCCGATGTAGCTGGAACCGTTGTCCACGATCAGTGACCCCACTTTGTATTTTTGAAGCAACCGTCCGGCATCCTTGATGGATGCGGCTCGGTCAATGCTCCGCACGTCGTGCGACATGAAATCTTCCACCTTTCCCCTAAGGCCCGCCTTCCCGTCGCGCTTCCGCTGTCTGGTGGCCTGGAGCCGGCGCCGAAGCTCCAGATCGGCCAGACAGCTCTCCATCACCTGCCGGCGCTCCTGGAGACTTTCCCGCTCGACATCGTGCGTACCGTTCTCCTGGGCTTCCTCCGGCAGCGACGCCGACTCGCCGGTCTTGGCGTAGAAGTAGGCCTCCGCCTCATCGGAAGCCGCCCCGAACACCTGACCGATCAGATCCTCGGCCTCAGCGTCGAAGTCCTCCAGCGACAACGAATTCTTCTTGCGCGATAGGAACGGCTGAAACTTCACCAATTGCCGGTTGAATCGCTGAATATATCGATCGAGAATATCGGAACGCATAAGTCCGGTTCTGACACGTTTCGCCATCATGTCCCTCCTGAGTTGTACACCGGAGGATAGCGCACGCCTTCACGGGGCTCAAGGGGCGACACGTCAGGCCGCGTTCGCCTTGGAGCGCTCTTGAGCGGCCGGTCGTTTGGTCGGCCCGCCGCCCCGACCCTGTGGTTTTTTCTCTCGTGTGATAGGGCACCAGCCCTTCCAGCACCATAGGCAACCTGTCGCAGGGCACATCTTCCATAGATCTTAACCGCCAGCTTGGGGTCGGGCCCTGATCGGCCTCCCACATAGACATCGACCGCATCGACCTCCTTTCCGTCGACCTTGGCTTTCTTGCCGGGAAGCCCGATATCCGCCACGAGATGATTCCCGCAGGCAGTGGGACAGCCGGACCGCATGGTGACCGTCTTGAGCAAGAAAGCAAACGGGTCGGAAGTCTTTTCTGATCGGTCTCCTTGCACGAGAAACCCTGCGCTGTCAGTGCCGGAGAACCAACGGGAACATTCTACCTTTTCGACGTGCGGCGGTCGTTCCGGGCATCAGCTTCTCCCCACCCCAACAGGAGGGTAGGCGTGGCCGGCGACTTGCGAGGGGTGCAGGGCGATGTCAGCGCGGTTCGCTCATGCCCAGGTGGGCATACTTCTTTTTCCCGGTATAGAAGGTGGAGTCACTGACGCCGAGCTGCCGCAGAGATCGCCGATGGGGGTGCCGGATTCGGCTTGGCGGCGGGCATAGACGATCTGCTCCTCGGAACACTTCGACCGCTTCATGGGGCCCCTCCTTTCGTCGGCTGGAATCCTAATCCCAGATCCGACCTGGTTTATC
>JAGXAR010000179.1 GCA_018971525.1 Nitrospirota bacterium | reverse complement strand
GAAGTCTCCGCTACGAATGAGCACGCATGGCAGGCAGCCCCATGCAACGAGCGATCATGAATGGGAACGTGCTCTGCACATAAGGGATCAGAAGCACAAATGCGGGCTCGTTCGAGAGATTTCTTCATGAGTCGCCCAAGGTGTTCTGGCTTCCCCAGTTCGACGAGCCCGCCGAGCGTACCATCGCTATCTGGGGCTGCCGTGTAGATCAAAATGCCGGCAACATCGGGGGTTTCCCCTTGGCCAGATGCATAGATCCGTTCACGCACACTGGCAGCGCTATAGCCGCTTTCCAGCGAAAACTCTCGTATCAAGACATGGGCGAATGTGTGCAAGAGCAGAAACAGAATTCCAGGAAAGTTGGCCTCCAATGGGGTTAGTTTTCTCGCCGCACGAAACGCTTTGTGGCCCTCCATGAGAACCTTTTCTCGGTCTCGAACCGTACTCCGTGCCAACCATGGCGTGAGGTGCTCCCGACCGAAGCGTAGAAATATTCCCTCGCCCCTAACCTCGGTCGCGGGAACCCAATCGGGCTTTCCGTTGGTCAACGGCGCACGCGGAGGCGGTTCCCCTCCCTCCCTGGCCTCCTCGGGTGGCTCGACACGAGTAAAACCCACGAGAGCATTTACCTCGCGTAGCCGCTCTGCCAATATCACGTATTCGATCTGACGACGAAACTCAGTCGGGGCCTGGACACGAGTTACCATGAAGTCCGGCCAGTTTTGAGGTGGTTTTGGAGCAGTGAAAACCTCCCACTCTGGTCCTTTGAGGTCCTCTTGCGCTCCCGCTCCGCCCTCACCGCGCCTGATCTGATCGAGTGCTTGCCAAATCTCCTCGGCTTTATGCTCATTCAAACCGCCTAGCATACCGCTTTTCGCAAGAACCTTGAGTGCGACGGCTAGCTCAGCTTCGCTGGAAATTTCGGCAAACAAATCGAGTTTGTCCGCAACCAGTTGAGTGAGCTTCCCTCGCTTGGTCGGAATAGCGAGAACAGTGAGTGTGACCGGGAACCAACTATTCGAGGCGCCAAGGAGCACCGGACGAATCATTTCCTGGCAATCTTGGTCTGTACGCCCCAGGTGAGGATGACGTCCACGGCACTTTGGAAGATAGTCCTTACCACGTTCCCCAAAAGCATCCACCATTGAGCGACTGGCCTCGCACCGTTCACAGCGAACCCAGAGATTCTCTGTTTGCAGGGACGCACCCTGCTCGAAGAAGCGCAAGGGGCCTGGGCATTGGGTGGAGCCGGCGTGCACGAAAAAGTGCCATGGAAAATCATCGAGATGGCCACCCCGACAAGCCACCAAGAACCGAGCAGGCACGGCAACCGGTGGTGAACCCTTGGCTCGATCACAATTGGAATGGACGAAACGAGTTCTGTCCGGACGCCAGGCGTCGCCCTTCAAGTCGAAGATGCCACTTCCGACCTCCCCCATTCGTCCACAGAGAGGACATCGTAGCCAACGAGGGAATGGCGAGACTGGGACTCCGATTCGTGCTTCTGGTGCAAAGGGATTGTACACTCCATCCCCACCAGGACGGATCGGTAGGCCGAGCAATCGTGTAACCTGAGGCCCGAGCACACGTCGGACTGCCATGAGCAATCGTTCCTCGCCGACTGGGATGCATGTCGTTGGATCCCAGGAATGGAGTCCCATGACGACAACGGATAATTGTGGCAAGTCAACGAGCGATCCACATCCGTAAGCCCAGAGTAGTTGGCTCGGGCGAAGTTCACCGGCTCGTAAGGGGTAGGCCTGGTTCATTCCTCTGACTCCTCGTCATCGCCACTTACCACTGGACCAGCTGGTTGCCAGCTTGGGGTGTCGATCCCATCGAGACCGCCCAGTATCAGCGAGACATTTGGCTCGACTTCTCGCATGGACGTAGGTGTCGTGAACAACTCCCAAGGCTGGGGTCCCGGAGCTTTCAAAAGACCTACGGTGTCGCCATCCCGCCTGGTTCTGTAACCGAGCGTCCGGCCACCCCTCTGGACCTCATAGACCCATCGATCGACCCGCTCCTTCGTGAGTTGCTCCGTACGGTCTTTGGCGGCTGTGGTCTCGCTCACATTCCATGCACGGGTAGCGAGCGATGCAGTCACGGCTTTGGCCCTGGTATCACCGGAACTCGTCAATCGGCCAGCGCCTTCGTTCGGATTCAGATCCAGGTCTCGTAGCCGCAACAGCGACGCCATCACTCCAGTGAGTCCTCTGTCGACCGCTCGTGGGGCAAAGGGCGTGACCGAGAGCGCCTCAACGTGTTGGTAGAATGTGGCGTGATAGTGCTCGAAGTTCTCGTAGTGCGACAGGTCACGCGGTCGTGCCCAGTTGAGAACAGTGCAGACGAAGCCTGGCTTGTGACGTCCTACTCGGCTCGTGGCTTGAATGTATTCAGCCGTAGTTTTGGGTTGCCCATTCACCACCATCAGACTGAGACGTTGGACATCGACACCGACTGAGAGCATGTTCGTGGCAAGAACGATATCGATGGGACTCGGATCCTTCTTGACGCCCACTTCCGGAAACGTGATCTCCATTCGATCCAAGATTCGCGGGATATCGGATGATGAGGCGCGTGACGTGAGCTCCTGAATCTGGCGTACGTCCCGCTGCGCTAACCCAGGCCGTTCCACCTCACCGAAGGTCACACGAAATGCGCGGGTTCGTACATCGTCTTCTGCGAGACGGCGCATCCCTCCCAATTCACGGAGCGAGTTGAAGTATCCGACCGTTGTCATCCAGGGATCAGCTGCCTCCCCATAGAGCTCGCGAAGTCGCTGCGCAGCAGTCAAGAACGCCACGTAACCACGAATCAACACCGAAGGCCGAGACGCCCCTGGTGCGCAGATGCCCATGTACCTCCGTCCGGGCTTTTCCTTCGTCACGGGTCGCTGTCGAGCGAAAAAGTTATCGCCGGCATCTAGGCCATGGGGTGGAAAGATTTGGAGGTGTCGTTGGAAGAGGCTGTGGACCTGCTCGCGTGCCTTCCGCACGGTCGCGGTCGAAGCGATCACCTTCGGGCGGACGCGCTTCCCTTCGAAATCCCAGGTCGCGAGCTCATCAACAGCTGCTTCGTAGAGACCGACCATCGTTCCCAATGGGCCACTAATGAGATGCAACTCGTCCTGGATGATGAGATCGGGTGGCCGAATCAGCCCGTGAGGCTGTCTGGTCACGCGTGGCAATCCTCCAGCTGCATTATGATTTCCCGTATCTTCGTCATCCGGAGATAGGAAACCGTGGCGTAAACACAGACCATTCACGCGACCGAAGAGCGTCTGGACCTCCCCTCGCCAGGGCATTTGAGCAAACTTATCGACCGTGGCAATTATCATCGAAGGCAGGAGCCGATAGATCTCTTCGTCCACGACAACAACCGGCAGACCTTCGTTTAGCGCCTTCGCGGGGGTGAATTCACAGCGACCCAGAGGGTCGGAGCAAAACGTATAGGTGCGCCCAAAGTGCACCGGTGACATTTTCACCATGACATCTCGACCGGGCTGGATCGGAGATCCACACCACGGGCAGCTGCTATGCTGCGCTGGGGTCCCAGTTCCAAGGTGGCGCCATTGGTTGCCTCGCGCATTCTGGATGGCCTGTTGGGCCTCAGCGGTGGAATTCGGAGTTGCGCGCTGGCCAACCCACAGTCCAATCCGGAAAGGAGTATCGCCCCAGCGTTTATCCCCCTTCGAAGCCGCCTCTCGACGCAGGACCTCCATGGCGCAAAGCAGTGTCGAAGCTCGCTGGAACTGCTGAATGGTTAGGAGCCGGAGGGTATAGCGCATGATGACGGTCAACCCGTGGGAATGGTCCAAGCCACCGAGTGGGCCGTGCAGTCGCCGCATGGCCATCGCGAATGCAGCAATGCCCAAGTACGCTTCTGTCTTGCCACCACCAGTCGGGAACCAGAGCAGATCCGCCACCGCTGATGCTGGATCGGTTCGCTCTCCATGTTTCGGA
>JAGXAR010000178.1 GCA_018971525.1 Nitrospirota bacterium | reverse complement strand
ATGTGTTGGCGCAAATGGCGACCAGTGATGGTACAGGAACGACTGATCAGCGATGTCGATGATCTCGATATGCTCGCGCTTCCTGTCACTCCGACCAGTCCATGCCGACCGCAACAATTCCATTGCATCCACGTCAGAAGCTGGGGCGCCATAGCCAAAGATCGTCAGCGTAAAGGCATCTCTGAACAGGATCTCGGCCGCGTGCCAGTTTCGTTGGATGTAGGGGTTGGTGGAATAATCCTTCTGCCCAATTGGGTAGAGCAGCGGTACATCCGCCAATTGTTGAAGGCACTGGGGGCATCGATCCTTCCGCGCGCCCCACTTATCGTGCTCGAGACATGCTCCGATCCGGACGTTGCCGTGGAGGAAGAAGATCTCCGGAAGTGAAACTGCACTACGGTTACGCTGGTATGCGTCAAAAAGGAAAGGGTCCCAGTTGAAGGTAAACACCGCGTCTTTCGGTCGCAGCGAGACTAGGAGGCGATCGTAGAGAGTCGCTTCGTTTGGAAGCGACAGAGCGGAGAAATAACTGTCTATGCACCGCTCTATCTCCTTTACCTTATGCGCATAAGTAGGCTCCGAGGTCAACTGCTCATAGATAAGTTCGAAGTTCTTTTCCTGCGCGTCCTCTAGCCCAGTTTTCTCAAGTATCGGTTGTAATCCGACAATGTTGACCAGATCATCCATGAGTGGCAGCGGCCTGCCGACTGCGTCACCGTTCGGGAATGCAGATCGGCTCGCTCCGGCGCCCAGTAACACAATGTGAGGACGCAGATCGCTCGGATCTTCGATTAGTTCTTGTCTCGTCTTAATCATCGCCGGCAACTTGAGTCGTGAAGCGATGGCATCGTTCATGAGACCCAACAATTAGACTCCTCGCATAAGATGCGAGAGCAGCGAAGACCCAATAGGGAGACCAAGCGTGATCATTGGCATGCTGAAGTGGATAAAACAACGCCTTGCCAGTTAAATTGCACGATCGTAGTTCCATACGCCCAAGTGTTGCCCTTCTCGAAACTGTAACCCTTCTTTTCACCATCCGGGTCTCCCAGAAGGCGTTTCACCTCCGCTGGATTCATCCCAGACGTGACATACCGGCAAGCCTTCTGAGAACGAGATTGTACTCGCTCCTGAACTTGACGGGAAAGTCGGCTCAATTCCTGCTCGCTCGCGTCAAGCTTGGCGCCTGTCTCTTTGAGCTGGTCCGCCAAAGACTTGCTTGGCGCTGACCGATTGGTTGACATGCTGCTCGACTGGAGATTTGCATTGATCTGCTGCAACATCTGCTCAACTTGCCGTTGCTGCTGATCTAATTTCGTTGCCTTCTCGCCAAGTGTTTGCTGAATCGCTGCCAGTTCCTTCCGTGACTGCTCCATAGCTTGTTCCTGGTCTCGACTCTGTGCTTGGAGACGACCTTGAATCGATACGAGCTTGGATGCGGGGACTCGCAACAGGCGATACACCGTCACGGTGCCATCCGCGTTCGGCTCTTCAAAAGTCATTTGAGTCTCAACCACGAGCCCTTGAGCTTCGAGGCTGGTTATCTGTGCGAAGTTCATCAACTCAATCTTGCCCTGCTCAAACGCCTGCCGTCGCCCTTCTTCAACCGTCCGTGCCTTTGACGCCACCCCAACCACAAACAGCTCTTCTCCTTCGATAAAGGACGATTTCTCAGTCCAAAAGGGACGGGCATCCTTGGCGGCCCATGCAAGAGAAGTGGACAGGAGAATTCCTGTTAGTATGAATCCAATAAGTGAAATGGCTTGCCGCTCCTTGTGCCGACTCATAGGTGGTTCTCCGAATTGTTGAGAAGACTCCAATCTGAGGGGGATCTGGTCTTGCAATCCAACTTCGAGACACAATACTCCCCCTTTTCTCCCTCACCCCTTAAACAATGGGCTGAGGCGGTTCTGCTCTCAACGTGCGCGCGTCCAACGAGGGCCTTCTGAGGCCGCGCACTCTTTCTCCTACCCCACATCCCGGGGAAGGCGGGCTGATCGTTTTCTACTGCGCCCGTCGAACGAGCACAGCTTCATCGTGCGCGTTCCGGGAGCAAAGAAAATGATCAGCCTGCCTTCCCGCCCTACCCCATCACCGCACTTCCATGATGATGAATCAACAACCACTCATCCCCGATCCGCTCGAAGAGATTCGTGGCTAACACCTGCGCCCGCTGCGGTTCATCAGATTGATGGGTCGTGATGTTCTCCACGCAGACGACCCAGGCCATATCGCCCGCCACCTGCACCATCACGTCGGTCAGCTCGAACGTCATGGAAAAGGTGTTGTTGAAGATCAAGACCCAGGAGTCGCGCACGGGCGGCCAGCCCGACCGCAACGCCCAGCCTGGATGGATACAGGTGACGTACTCCTGGTGCGCCCAAACCCTATCCATCTCGCCGATGTCGAGGTTGCCAAACGCGGCATAGAACGCGTGGTTCGCTTTGTTCACTTCTTCGATGCGTTGCTCCAGCATGCGAGGCTCCTTACCTGAAAAATGAGCCGTATCATACTGCAATCACGGAGAGAAGGGCGAGGGGCGAGGGGCCAGAGGCGAGAGGGAAGACAGGATCTGTTGCCTCTAGACTGAGGCAACAGCGATTGAAGAAGAACAATCGATCTTGCAGGCTGCTCAAAAAGGCCGTCCAGCAAGGCCGCAGGCGAGTCGAAACCGGAGGCGTACCCTCCGGGGTACGTTGAGGATTTCGATGAGCCGAGAACGAAGCTGGCGGCATTTTTCAGCAGCCTGCTATGTTGTGAGCCGGGACGTTTGCCGATCTACAACCCAGACTCCTGCCAGGATCAGCACGATACCGAGGATTTCACTCGTGCCCACTGATTCTTTCAATAGCACTGCGGACAGGACGACGGCAGCCACAGGAGTCAGATTGCCAAGGACGGAAGCGCGCGAGGGCCCAATGCCCTTCACGCCGAACAGCCAGGCCTGTTGCGCGATGGCCGTGGCAAACAGGACCAGATACCCCAGCGCCATCCAGTCCTCCGACGTCACGGACCCGAGTCCCGCCTCCAGCATCTTGCGATCTGTCCACAAGAGGGGAATTTGGAGGACTGTGGCGACGAGCAGCGTCGTCCAATTGACGGTTAAGGCCGAGTGGCGCTCCATGAGCTCTCGGCTGCCGATACTGTAGAGGGCCCAGCTCACCACGCCGAGAAAGACCAGGAGGCTGCCGAGCAGCGGCTCATCGCCCGCGGCCTTGAACCCCGCCACTGAGACCAACCCAACCCCCGCAAAGGACAAGAGACCGCCCGCCCAGACGGCCCGTAGAGGAACATCCTGAATCAACACAGCCGAGAGCAGCGATGTCACCACCGGACTCGATCCGATGATCACCCCTCCGACGGCTCCGCTCACATAGTTGAGGCCCATGAGAATCAGCAGATGGTTGCCCAACACGCCGAGCCCGAGCAGGCCCAGCAGGCGCATATCCACCTTGGTCAGCTTGGCCAAGGAGCCTTCCTGCCACCACCAGGTGGTCAGGAGGATCGCCAAGCCGCCGATGTCCCGCAGAACTGATGCCTCGACGGCAGAGAACGACCCGAGGGCCAATTTCTGCGCCACAATCGAGCCGCCCCAGAGGGCCGCCGCGAGAATGACCGATCCATAGGCCAGGCTGGTGGAGGGAGGGGTCATGCGCTATGGGGATACCGTCGTTTGCCTCTGCCGTCAAGGACTATTCTTTCAAGCCTGTGAGCATAAACACTTTCGACCTTTGCGTGAGACCGGAGGTTTTCGACAGAGCGGGTTTCGATGAAGAATTCTCCATCTGCGCTTCATAGACCCGTTATGTTGAATAGATAGTCTTCATACCTGAGCAGCATGTTTTCACTCTTTCAACAAGGAGGTCTCATGATGAAGAAGATCATCAGTAAGGCCGAAAGCCGACTCCAGCCATGGCCGCGTATACAACCGCACGAGGTAAGAACGCTGCATATCCCCTACCGCTCCCTTTCCTTATTGCAGTCCGTTACTGGTCTATCTCCC
>JAGXAR010000177.1 GCA_018971525.1 Nitrospirota bacterium | reverse complement strand
CGCTCCTGCCAACGAGTTACAGCGAGTAAGACTCGCTGTAACTCGTTGGCAGGGCTAACACATTAGGCCTTCGAAGGAGCATTCACGTGCGGCCACCATTTTTCAAGCGCAAGCCAGAAGATATCGCAGGGGTTATGTTTGCACATGTAGTGGGGTTCATTGATGGCGTTCAATTCCCTGGCATTGAAGAACAGCAACTGAATCTTGCGGAGCTATATATTCTCGGGCACTGGCTTCAAGTGGCCTGCGTCATATCTGCTGGTGGCGGTGCCACTAATCGCGTGCTCAAAGTTCTTGAATCGTATTCGGAACAGGTGCTCTCTCGCTCGATACTTTGGCTGGTTCAATCAAATAGGATGGAGGAAGCCAGCGTTCCAGCCTTTCAATCGTATATTCGTGAACACGCGCAGCAACGCCGGGAGGAGTACGATGTTGCGGTTCGCACTCGCGGCCTCATGCGTGACGTAGCAGAAATCGCTGTTCATCATCTCATGCGCTCGACAGTACGAGCGGAAAACGTGGCTCAAGATGTCGAGCTTCTAGACGGTTACCTCGTCGGCCTAGTAAACGTCGCTGTTCCCAGATTGAAGGAGATGTTCTGAAGAGATAAAAAGGTTCCAGGCTCTGATTCTTTCTATCTCATTGAAACATATTGTCGAAGGTCGTGATGGACGCATGCGCGGTCTGGCCTTATACTAACAGGCTGTGGAAAAACTCTATTCGCACGCTAGAACTTCGATGGTCCGCACCTGTGGCACCACAGGAGAAGACTCTCCCAGGATGCTCAAACAGTTCGTCCAGCCAGGCCGCAGCGAGTGAAGGGCCGAGGAGGCACAGATCGCACTTCGTGTGGACCGTTTGCCCGTAGGGTAGAATGGATCTTGGCGAACGGAAAAGCGTCTATAGCGATTCCGATCTCCGATGAATCTCCTCCGATAAGGCGAAGGTCTGAACGATGCAAGACCGCGTATGGAAGGGCGCGTCCCTAGGCATAGAGGCTGTCCGGACAGCCTCGGGGGCGCGGGGTGAGAGGAGTGACTTTTCAGCATCCTGTCAGGTGAAGACTTTCTCGTTGTTGTAGGATAGGTGAAAGACCGATGCCATTCCCGACCGACGAGCGGCAACAGATCCAGCTTGAGCTGGAGGGGTTGAAACGAACGCTGGAGTGGACAGTGATCCAGCGAGAGCGGCTCTTGGATCAGTTAGATCTGCTTCGGCTCGACAACGCCCGTCTGCAGGATCGCGTAGAGGAGTTGGAACGTCAGGTGGATGAGCTGCGGCAGCAACAGCCGTTGTTCTAACTGTCCATCATAATCTGTCGGAGCTATCGAGCATTCAGACGATGAAATATCAGGTTGTGAATATCGAAGATGTGCGATGGCTGCTCGGCCATACCGGCGGGTTTCGTGGCGGCTATGTGACGGATGTGCAGATGTCGAAGCGACGCCTGTTGGATGAAGCGTCGGGCCGCGAGGTGCTGGCCGGGATTACGGTCACGGTCGTGATCCGCTATCGTATTCGCCAGATGGCTCGTGTCGCGAAGCTCACGATGACCGGCGTGACGGATTTCTCGATGTTTGAACAGGAAGGGGCCGATTGCTCGACGCTGGGGGTCATTCAAGCGGAGTTGACCGACGGGAAATTGCGTTTCTGGTTCGACCCGCAGGGCGAACTCTATGTGGTGTGTGAGGAAGCGCAGCTGGAGGAAGTGGCGGCGCCGAGCCTCGAACCCCTCTCGCTGGAGCAGGTGGCTCAATGGACGTTTCAAAGTGAGATGCCGGACTGGCCGACGGTGGCATGGTTCCTGGCGGAACTGGATGTGGCGGGTGTTCCCTGTACCTGGCGGGCCACCGCCACGTCATCCGGGCGTCATCCTTCCATTCAGTGGGAAGGGGATCTGCTTCCGGCCTCGGTTCAGGGAACAGTCGATGCGACAGGAGTCCATGTCATGCTGTATGGGCCGCTCGATGGGCCGGGGTTCGGTGTGGTGTTGCGGGTTCGCGGGGTGCAGGATCGCCGCATCTGTCAGGTGTTCTCGCTTCTGGCGGATCTGATCGCCCAACGGTTCTCCGGCCGGTGCTTGGTGGGCAATACGATCATCCCCGGCGGGGAATGGCAGAATTGGAAGTCATTCGAACAGCAACGCGAGGCTGATGTGTAGTGGGCGGAGGAGAGGCGGAAGCAGGCGGGCTAGCAGGCTGCGGAAAAACTACTTTGTGACGCTAGAATTTCGATGGTCCGCGCGTGCGGCACAAGAGAAGAACACTCCCGCAGGATAGCCGCGCGAGACAGGCTGAGGTTGAGCGAAGACCTGACTTTCTTCATCTCAGCCTTGGCCTCAGCCTTAACCTTCCGATAACTTTGGCGGATTCTTTCAGCATCCAGCTAGGCCAGCGCCTCTCCGTTGACGTGCTCCGGCAGATGAGTGCCGTTGATATGCGCATAGGCGGCGGCGCCGTTCCCGTTTTTTGCGCCGTTGATGTGTGTCTTACCGCTCACGTTCTTCCCGTTCACACATTCCACCAAGGCCCAAAACCGCAAGGGATTTACATTCTGCTTCCGGGCGACGTGCAGCGATGTCCCTTCCAACACCGTCTCGAGTGACAGGTCTGTCCGCCACCCTAAGTGCTTCGTGAGAGGGGAAATCACTTTTTCCATCGCGGCGATGATCTTATTGTCGTTGCTGAAGTGATTCAGCATGATGATCCTTCCCCCGGGTCGGCAGACGCGGATCATTTCATTGACCACCTTGCGGTAGTCCGGGACAGCGGTAACCACGTAGGCGGCGACGACTGTGTCGAAACTATCGTCTTTGAATTCCATCGCGCCTGCATCCATCCGGTGCAGTTGCACGTGGCTCATCCGGTGTTCTGCCGCTCGCTGCTTCGCTTTGTCCAGCATGCCTTCCGAAAAATCGATACCGACGATCTGACAGTGACGGGGGTACATCGGCAGGGCCAACCCGGTCCCGATTCCCACTTCGAGGATTTGCTCGTCAGGCTGGACGTTCAAATTCCTGATCGCTGACTCACGCCCTTCGTGGAACACCTTTCCGAAAATCCGATCGTAGATTCCGGCGTAGGACGTATAAACACGCTCGACTTTCGCTAAATCCATATCACCTCCGACTCCACATTAAAATGCGATGTGCGCTCCTCGACAAGGGAGGGACGAGCCGACTGTCGCAACTACAGAGGGGGAAAATTTGTGCGGCGGAGCACCTGAATGGAGCGAGGGGACCCGCCTGAACAACAAACGGGGCTACTCTAGCCAACTTACTGCGATGAGTCAACAGATTCTCGTAGTTCCTTCACTTGATTCACCCGTCGCCCCTATGGGATAGGTACGACCATGATACTTGCTGGCGTCTTTGCCGGTCTGTTGTGCCTCGGACTCATTCTCGGAGACTGGCTCTACTTCGTGCGCCTTACGCCGGATGCGAGTCGGTATGGCTGCGGGGTTGCCCGCACGCACGATCGATTCACACATACGACCATGAAGCAACTGGCCGACCGGTTTGATGCCGACGGTCTGTTGACGTTGCCGCATGGAACCGCGCGGCTCTTCCCGGACACGAATCAGATCGTGATTCGCCAGAAATACCGGTTGTTCGCCATAGGCTTCCGAACATTGTGGCCGATAAAAGGGTTGATCTCCCTGTCTCCCGAAGGCGACGCACTCTCGGTGCTCTGCCGAAAGCTCACTCCCTGGTCTTCGGCTCTTCTCACCGGTATCTGGTTTGCCCTGGTGGTGGTGGGTACGATGGGAGCCCTGATCGCCCTATTCCTTGAAGGCGAACTGGCGTCACTCGTTGGAGTGGTGTTGGCATTCGGGATTCTGGGGTTGGGTCTCGTTTTTTTGGTGTCCGGAGCCATCACGGTTATGTTTGCGTACCGGCTGGAGAACGCCCGGCTCACCACGGTGTATCAAGAACTCCGGGAGATACTCGAAGGAGCCAAATTGCCCACCTGAATCAGGAGAGATACAGGCTCAGGAACTGATCGTATTCGGCGGGGAGAT
>JAGXAR010000069.1 GCA_018971525.1 Nitrospirota bacterium | reverse complement strand
GCCGGAAACCCCTGGATTCTTCAGCTCGACTCCCGTATCGTTGTGCATGCGGCGTATTCACTCCTTGCAAAAGGTGGATGATCTTGGTCGACCATCAAGAATACGCCGCCCTTTCCTATCCTGCCATACACAACTTTCGATCATAGCTCGAACCATGGCCCGTGGGACCCAGTCGGACTCCCACGCTTCTCAGCCTTGCCCCCCTCTACAAACTTGCCAGAACGCCTATGCACGTACACGTACATCGTGCATCACCCCCCTAGCCTCCCTCGGAGCCTCTAGAAATTGCACCTACGACCGCGCAACCGTCCAGCCGATTCAAGGCACAATCTACCGCTCCCTAATGCAACCATCATCCACCGATACAATCTTATCCGTACCGTAAAATCCACCTGTTTCAAGGTAGTGTAATAGTCCATTGGTTCACCCAATAGGTCTTGAAAACCGGAGACCTCGCAAAGGGTCCGCGAGTGTGCAATTCACGCAATACTTGATTTACTAAGATCTTTCCATCTGACAGGATTACCGGCTTGCCTGACGAGGCTGTATTTGCCCAGTCTGAGTTCAGGTTCCTCAAGATAGACGGTATCTTGGATGCGCGGCCTAGGCCCTTCCGTGCACCCGACCCTCACACATATGTCGGACCCGGGAAAGGGGGACACTTGACAAGTATCGCTTGCCCCATCTAGGGTTCCCCCCTTACAGTCTTCCCGCATCAGGTAAGGCGTGAGGCTACATCTCCCTCTCTCTTTTGGTTTGAACCTGTTTTCTTATTCCAACGACGCACAGTCAGACGTATCTCCCCTCATGTGCACCTGCTAGGAAAGGATGCCGGATCGACAGCGGCCAGGCAAACGAATGGCAATCTTTGGAGGTATGAGATGGGACACTCCACATCGATAGAGCGGACGAATGTATTGCGGGTCTTCCTGGCCGTGTTCGTCGCCACGACCATTCCATTGTTCACTTGGTCCGTCAGTCTGGCTGGCGACCCGACGTCCGGCGAGCAGCCTCGTGTCAGTCCTGCCGAGCAAGGCACTTCTTCTGCGCAAACCCCTGAAGCATCGCCTGCCGAGGAAGTGCAAGAGCGCGCCGTGCCGGGGATCAAAATCACTCCGAATCGCGCTGGGTCGACAACCCAGACAATCTCCCCGGCCCCAGGGACGGTACCGAGCAGTTCGGCGCGACTTCTGCTGCAACAGAGGCAGGCTGACATTTATTCCGGGAAACTCCTGACCGGCGGGGCCATGAAGCCGGTGCTGAAAGGGGTCAGTTTCGTTGCTGGGTTACACGACCAGCTGGCTGCCGAAGCCCGGCTCACCGCTTCGCTCCGCACGGAAGATCTTATCACCAAGAAGCCCTCGTCGGATCCCCATGTGCTCCATCCCGTCCCTGGCACTCTGGGCGTCCTGTCGGTGAACGGGAAAAAAAGCGGATTCCTTCTTTCCCCAGGTAATGTGGTCGTTGTCAGAGGTGTGGGCTTCGGCACCATCACAGGGCGCCTGCTGATGCATGGACTCCCCGCTGGGAACATCGACTTGTCCATTTCCGACTGGCACGATGATGAGATTGTGTCGCTCGTGCCCGCCACGCTGCGAGGCGTGCCAGACGGAGCGGTCGGAGTGGTGGTGATCAAGGGGGAACAGCAGGCTCATCTGGACGGTGGAACCTTTTATGCGGCTCGCCAAGACTATGTCGTCATCGGCTCAAATGTACAAAGATTTCACAAGATACAATTTGCTCCTCTGGATCCTCGTTATGGCTCGATTCCCAGAGAAGACGTATGGAAGGACGATAGTGGGAGAGACGAAGTTTTAGTGAACCGATTCTATGCCTGGGACGGCGACTCCTCCAGACTCGATCTGCCCTGCTGGTCGCCCGGCACCGATTATCTGACCACGATCGATCCGGGGCATGGGTTTGTCGTGACGAGTCTCTACTTTAAGTGGATAGGAGATACCTCATCATCAAATGACCATGATCGCTATGGTAATGCCGGCAATCATTGGTTCGCCGGCAGCTACAGCCTGGGAGACTGGAACGGTGATACGCTTCCAATCAATTGGGGAGTGTCTCACTCACATGGATCAGGGGTTTTGTTTTCACCGGGATATGACGATTGCATCACGCAGTACCAAATCTATTCCATCACGGTGACGGGACCAGCCGGGTTTTCGACGTTTTGACCGAACGGAAAGTGTTCCCCATTCTGAAACCCGGGTTGCAAAGGTCAAAGCCGCCATCAAGACGGTCACTGTGGACGCCTAATACCGTTGGCATTCAGATCAGCGGATAGCTGCTTGCTAGGATCGATGGCGTGCCGTCAAGGTGGCGCGTCGGATTGGAGGCACTTGCACGTGGCAGGAGCTACGCCATCTCGGGCGTCGCCAATCATCTGCGCACACACGCGCAGCGGCTCGTCCCGCGTCAATTCGTGACCCGCATGGCTGCGAAAATACTCCGCCCCTCCGACTAACCCGCAGCAGCCTTGCCCTCCCCTACAAACTGGCGAGAACGCCTATACAGATTCATCTCGCTGGTGTATCACCACACACCCCCTTGGCCATTCAATTGTCAATTGCTCTGGCCCTGAAGTACGTAACCAGTGTCAGCGAAGAAATGCCGGATCGGTTTGACCAGCTGTGCACATCAGGCTCGACGGGATTTCTAGCTGGCCAGACGGACGGAAGCCCCATGCGGTGGCGGATGGCCTGGCAGCGATTTACGGCAGCGCAAATTATGACCGGCTCAAGCGAGGTCTCCGTGCGTTGATCCGTGGCATGAAGGAAAGAAACGCGGAGGACCGACTCCATGAGTTCGTCCGAGCCTTAGAGGCGTTGATCAAGCCAGAGATCAGCAAGACCAAGAGGCAGTTCGTCCATCGGTGTCAAACTTTTGCTGTAGCCAGCCAAGACTCAAAAAACATTCTTGACGAATGTTATGAGATACAAAACACGGTCGAACATATGCATCCGTGGGAGAACGCCTTACTTCGCCGTGCGCCAAAGGATCGCCAAAGCATCGCGTTGCAACGATTACGCCAGATTGAATCGCTCGCTCTGACCGTGTATCAACGAATCAACACATCGGCACAACACGCAGCGATCTTTCGGGGAGGGGGAAGCTGACATTGATGCGTTCTGGAAAAAGAGAGATGATGAACGTGCGCAAGAGTGGGGAGCAGAATCGGACCTGACGACTATTGCCTAGACACTGCGGCTCAGCTCCTGTTTGGGCACCAATAATCCTCGCGGCTAGACTAGGTTGCCGGACGCGTCGCGGGGCTGGGTGCCTCGGCGTCAGTCTCGATATTTATGCGTGAATTTTGAACCTACTCTGGTTACGGATGTCAAGCCCGAGATGGGTGATTTCTCGTAATATTAGCCGCAAAGTTAGGATGAATTCACACGAGGAAAGCGGTAAGCTGCGGGCGCAAATAGAAAGGGGCTCAAACAATGTTCTTTCATGATCTGCCAGCGACTGGTCCCGAATCAAAGGCGTACGGGATTCCGTTCATCCATAACCTCTTTCCTCTTGAATGCGACATTGTAGAAAAGCTCTATGGCCTGAGCATCGAGGCCTTCGGGCCAAACGCCAAGACCGATTGGCATGCGTCCAGTTATTGGACGCATCGCGTCCAGAGTGCGCTGTCTGATCTCGGGGAAAAAGAGGCATTCGCGGTCGTTCCCTCAAAGGAGAAAGGCACGGATAGATTTCAGCCTCCTTGGTTATGCGACCTCGTGTGGTTGGAGGCAACACCCACGAGCAAGGAGCATCCGTTTGATTGGCGCACATTTCGCGGACTCAACTTGGCGTGTATCTGTGAATGGGGCGAGACGAACACAGCCCTCGCGCAGAACTTTCTGAAACTCACGGTCGTGGTGGCCGACTTAAGGGTCTTCGTCTATACCAACAGGTCGATAAAAACAGAGGCGGGCTTGATCCATCCAGCAGACTTGTGTAAAAAGGCATGCCCACTCTCTCGCGGATTTCGCTATCTCCTCGTCGGGTTCCCGACGAATGCGAACGGTCAGGTACGAATCGATGCCTGGGTCGCGTGAGGCTCTGCTGCACTCGAAGTAACTTCCAACGACCGCCTCTCATCAACCAGTCTCCATGCTTTTCTCCATATCAATATCTCCTGAGTAATCCCACCAACTTCGGCTATTTTCCGGTGATGGCGGGGTGATTTCTCGCGGCGAAGGAAGTAGGACGCTGAAATGACCGAGGTGACCGTACTTTCACCTTTTTAGAGAGAATGAGTCCCGTAAGAATATAAAGAATTACCCACTGACTCGCCCACCTCGCTCATCTAGTCCTAGCCTTGACACCGTTGAAAAGACGGCCTAACTTTGCGCCGTTGGCAGACCATCCGACAAGGAGGCTCTCATGGAACTCCGCCGTCATCAACGCTTTCCTGTGCATTTTCACACTGTGTTCTCTGGTCCAACGCTTGGAAAATCTGTCGGTACGATTGTGAACCTGTCGGAGGGTGGCTGCCGTATCCAGACCGACAGTCAGGTTTACACGGGCATACAAGTGGCCCTGGGCCTACACCTACCTGGCGAGGATTCGCCGATCAGCATCGAAAAGGCCGCGGTGCGTTGGAACCGTGGGCGCGAAATTGGCGTGGGGTTCATCACCGTGGCTCCTCCTCAACAGGAACGATTGAGCCACCTCCTCACACGATTGAAAAAGGAAAACAAGATCTGAACGATCACATCATCAAGAACAGATGGTCACCCTTCGTCGGCTAAGGGGCTACCAGACCCTCACCCTTGACACCTCCCCACGGACGGCCTAGCCTTGGCCCCTTCCATAAGCCGTTCGGCCCTGAGCTGGTCGCTTGCCACGTCTTGCGCTGACCCCTGGCCCCTGCTAGGCTCACCGGCAGAAGAGGCATGCAATGAGTCTGAAAGATGAGATTGATAAACTGACTCGCGCTGAGCGTGAACACCTTGAACAACGAGACGCCAAAGAGTATGAGTTTGACGAGCTACAGAAAGTACGTTTCCTTCCACTTCGAGCCTTCCTAGAGCAGGTGATCAAGGCCGTCGATCCTGCCTATCTTCGAGTTGAGTTCAAGGATCACCAAGCCACCATAGAAGTAGGGAAGCACTGGGATAAAGGCTTTGAAGTTGACATACGGTGGTGCATTGAACCCATGTCTACGGCTCGGCCAGAAGCAGAAGCCGGAGAAGCCCTATTTGAGGCGCAGCCTGGTTTCTCTACCGAAGAGGTAGAAACGTTCCGGCTCCCAGAGTTCAAGCAATTTGAACACACCTATACTTTCGAGACCGAGGAAGAGGTTGTTCAACATATCCTAAAAAGGATGGCTGAATACATCGCGCACTATCAGTACATCGAGGAAACCACGCGTAACCCCAACAGCAATGACGCTGTAAGCTAGCTCAGTCTGTCTCCCTTCCCAATGCCTCTCTCCTGAGTTGCCACGTCTTCCGCTGGCCCCTTGCGCCCTCGTTCGCCACGCTCCTAGAATGGACCTCCCTGCGAGGCTCCCATGCCCTTCACGATTCGTCCCTACCGTCGCTTCCCCCGTACAATGCCTCGTCACATACAACGCGGGTCTGTTCATCAAGCTTCCGCTTGGCTGCCCCTCATTCTTTCCATGACCTGGGTGAAACACTTCGGACAGTAGGTGTGAGTCAGAAGGCAATCGGTCGGATTCGCGCCATGTATTTTTCGATACTTCCGTTGCGTGACCCAACGCTCATCATCAAGAGAAGGTCCCGTGTCGTCTCGTAAAAGTCCGCACATACAACAGACGGGCAGCAGGGCCGTCTCGCTCCTGGAATCGGAGGGGGCTTCATGCGTTATCTGAGCGAATAGTGTTCCAGCAGCCATACTCTACCTCCATGGTCTAGTCCGCTACTTAGTCCCATACTGTTCGACATGGGCCTTCGCCGCTTCCTAGGCGAAAGGGTCCGAACAGGCGGCATGCTATTCAGTAGAATCTAGAACAGGAAGAACACAGAGGGGGGATCAGTCTGCGATGGGCTTGACATGTAATGCTGATGCTTATGGTCGAACATAGTACAATCTCAATCTGAGTTCAAAGATAGCTCTTTTCCCTTACTTTTCCAACTAGGAATTTCCCTAGGTGTTCTGGTCTCCCATAATTTGGTATCGGCTTCGTAACCCCACCGAGTGGCGGAAATTGGAATACCCCTCTCCTCTGGGGCCAGCCTCGGCTGCACCTGAGCTAGACGCACCATTGCCGATGTGCTCCTCCCTGACGGAACTAATGTCAATCACATCCTCGCCAAAGACGGCTGGTGTTGGTAGTACCGGAACTATGCTCCAGGTGATACGGTGCTGGAAGGTTTGGAGAAGGAGGCTCGAGAGGGGCGGAAAGGCTTGTGGGAGGATCTGCTGCCAGTGCCGCCGTGGGAGTGGCGGAAAAGGAGACGATCATGAAGATGCTCACCCTCGTTTGTCGGGAGAAGTTCAAAGAGGACGTGCTGGTGCTGTTTGCTACCCTGGGAATTAAGGGGTACCCGGTGATTGCCGGAGCGGGGGGTAGCGGCGACACGGGTACTGTCTCTGGGACTCACGGCTGGACGGATCGAAACATGCTGTTCCTTGTAGCCCTCAACAATGATCAGATGACCATACTGGTTAACGCCGTGAAGAAGTTGCATGCCGATCTGGTGACAGAGCACAGCGGACATGAGATCGCGCTCAAGGTGTTCCTCCAACCTTGCGAAGTGATTCTCTAGCGAGCTAGCAGCCGACCAAGCCTCATTCCGCCGTGGGTCTATCGCAAGGCGAGACGTCAGCAGAGTGTCGTCAGCTCCTTGACGGCAGCACCCTCGAAGTTCTGCACAACCAACGCCCTGAACGCATCCGTCTCAATGGCATCGACTGCCCTGAGAAGGGCCAAGCCTACGGCAAGAAGGCAAAGCAACTGGTGTCCAAATGTTCTACCCTAGCGGGATCCGTTGTCGGCACAGCTGCGCGATCTGCCGCTGCACGCCCGGACGTATCGTGGTGAAGGCCACGCCGAATTCCTGAGGACGGCTCCAGCGAACCATCGCACCTTCAATGGTGAACGGGTTGATTGCACCCTGCGGAAAGATACAACACTCCAACATGACTCCAACGGGGACGGCAACGGGACTTGTGACGCGACAGCCCCCAGGGGAGAGGTCTCGCAGCTCTCCCTCACCCGCCATCATCTGACCCCTCGATGAAAAGTGGCTGTGCAATTGGACCGCCACGCGGACATGCTGACGGTTGTCTCTCTTGCGGTCCCTTGACGCCGGCAGACTGCCTCGCGTGGGCGTGAGTTCCCGATGTCCACTCTGGTGGCCCGCGTCTCGAACACTGGGACTTTCTCTTCGGCCCCCTCGATTGGTCCCCAGCCTCTCCGCATAGCCGCCTACCGATTTCCAGAGCTGGTCCAGCAGAGACAGAATCTGCGGCGTGAGTTGCTGCCCCCGTCTACGCATGGCTTCGACCCAAGACTGGTCATCTTGTTGATACGGGGGGAGCGGGCCGCGTCCCCCTGAGAGCAGATGTTTAATCCGGTGCGCCACGTCCTGGAACCCGGGGTCCTCTTTTCTGGCCCAGCCATAGGCCTCCAGCGCTTCCGCATACTGGCCGACTGACTCCAACGTCTTTCCCAGGAGATACAGAATGCGCGTTGTTTCTTCGGAGGAGAACGTGGCCAACTCCAGGGCTTGGCGGAATGCCGCGGCGGCTTCGTCGTAGCGCTCCATCGCCCGCAAGCACAGGGCCATTTGCACACGGGCTTTCCCGCCATACAGTGGGTCAGTGACCGCTTGTCGGAACTCTTCGAGGGCCTCGGCGAACGTGTGGGATTGTTTGAGCACACGACCGCGCTTATAGTGGTCGAAGGTAGACATCGGTTGTTCCATGCTTGAATCCTCCCGTTCGTCACGCCGGTCCAGGAGACAAATTCTGGCCGATGAGGAGAGGGAGCAAGAATAACGCCCCGCTGGAGATCCAAGCTGGAGCCGCAAATCAATCATTTACCTGGCCCACTCGCGGCGCGACTGAATGGAAGAGTGCACCAGGCTGGCCGGAAAGGTACGCGACACCGGAGGCAGCCTGTTCGCGGTGGAAGGGCGCTGCGCAGCTCGACCACCGTCCGGTGCGCAAGAGGGATCCAATCTGGTCGAGAGTGCGCTGGGCACGGGTTACCCGGTGACCCCCAGTTAAGTGAGCTGGGGGGCAGTGGACGAAAAGTATGGTGCGTGGGCGGGTGGGTGGAGCGGTGTGGGGAGTATCCACTTTGCCGCATCCTGCATACCAAAGGTCTTGAACTTCCGATGTGCCGTCTGGATGGAGCGAACTTCTAAGCTGAGGGTCGCTGGTTCGATTCCAGCCGGGCGCACCATTGCCGATGTGCTGCTGCCAAACGGGATCAACGTCAATCACGAACTCGTCAAAGACGGCTGGTGCTGGTGGTATCGGAAGTATGCGCTGGGGGATATGGTGCTGGAAGGAGTAGAGAAGGACGCACGAAAGGAGCGAAAAGGCTTGTGGGCTGATCCTGAACCCGTGCCGCCGTGGGAGTGGCGGCGACTTGCTAGAAGTAGAGAAAATCCTCGCAGCTGATGCCACCCCTGACAGTCCGCCACGGGCAACCGAGCCTTGCCGGTCCGAGTGCTGTTTAGTGGGATGACGTGCTCGTTTCAGAACTCTTGGTCTTCACGTTGAACTGCGCAACCTTATTGCGCAGCATTTGGACTAAATGCTCGTAGGATGATGAGCGGAGAATTGCTGCAAACTGCTCTCGATAGTTCCGAACCATGCTGATTCCATCAACCAACACATCATACGCTTTCCAGTCGCCACCTTTCAGCATAAGCCTGTAGTCGAGGGGGGTTTCCGTTTTCTTCCCGACCATTACAGTCTTGACCTCCGCATAATCCCCCTCAAGCCGTTCGTTGAGAAATTTAACCTCTTCGCCAGAGTAAGAGTGTATCTTTTCCACATAGGTTGCCGTCAAAAACTCGGTGAACAGGCCGACAAACTCTTGTCGCTCCCTCTCTACTAATTTATCCCACTGGCCCCCAAGCGACCGCTTGGCCATTTCTCCATAATCAAAGCGTAAATCAGCAATCTTCTTCAGCCGCGTGACACGCTCGTCCGTGCGCTCTGGCTTCTTAAGGTCTTCATCCTGCAATACTCCTAGGGCTTGACCGACTGTGATCCTCATCGCTTCCGTTGGGGTACCTTTCGCCGGCAATGGTTTTGATTCAGGAATACTCGTAGCCCCCAAGAAGATCGAAGTTGCGCACATGAGCCAGAAAGAGAGAGGGCCGCGGGTCTTGAGTCCTCTCATCTCGCGCAACGGGAACCCAACGTCCCCTGAGCCTATCCGATGCGTGATGCTCATGCGCATACTACCTCACGTAATTGTTGGACCTCGTGTTGCTCGTTGTTAACCATCCCTTTCGCAGAGAATCGGCAGTGTTCGAGGCTTCGCTTCCAAATGGGCATCTGGGTAGTACCCACCAGGTTCTGCGTGAAGCACTCCAACACTTCCTAACACGACTATTCTACCAGGCGTCACAGCTGTTTCAATCACCCTCCCCGACCAACTCTATCTGTCGTACTCTCAAGTGGAGTACAAGAGAATAGGTTGGATACGAATTGGAGGGGAATTGTCCGTGAGACTGACCCCGTGCCGACGTAAAAATGGCGGAGGCGTTGAACGGCGCATGGCAGGCCTTGCCGCAATCCTGCTCATTGACCTTCGCCGTCTGCTGCATGATTGAAATGCTTTTTTTGCTCCCGTGGTGCATTTCGGATAGGAGTTCCTGCCCATTGGGCTGGGGGATCGCCTTGGCCAGATAGAACACTCTCGTAATCGGGAAAGCCCCTAGCGAAGGGGCACAACTTCGCCACGAAACCTCAGCCACACATCAGCCACAGCCCAAGCATTCCCACTGTATTTCTATCGAGTTAGAGAGAGTCTGCGAATGTGCAATTCACAGAATTCACAGATTGAGATTCATGATAAAAAGCTAGCTAACGGCTACACCGGACCAGCGATTTAGGAAACCGTTTTCGCGACCCTACTCCAGCCTATTCCAACTCACTCAGGCGCACAGCAGCCAGCTTACCCCGCACACGGCGTCGATGAAGGTCGCTCATCTTCAGTTGGCCTTCCCTATTGGGGGAGTGGAATCGTTAGAAGAATCCCACCCATCACGTCTCCCGCCTTGAAATCCCTCTTTGGGCTTTTGGGGTGCACATTGTGACAATCGGCGCACATCTGAGACAGAGCTTTATCGGCATAGAGTGCTTGGAAGACACGAGCCTTGCCCTCGGTTGTAACGCCTGTATAGGGACGATCGGGATTCACGAGGATCTTCGAAAGCGCGGTCCGCTCGAACTCAGTCGTTGGGCTATTCCTTCTATTTACCGGCCAACTGCTGATCAGCCGGAATCGAATTCCATTTGGCTGTTTAGCTACGAGCCGCCCCGTTTCGAGAACAAATTGGGCGGGTAAAGGGAGATCGCCGGTCTCCTTCCAGTGTTCCGAGGCGGTGACAATGCCTCGCATCTGCATCCGCGCCACAATCTCGCTCGTGTAAAACGTTCGATCCGCCTGGACTACACTATGTATATAATCGGCAACAATTTCGGGGGATATGCCCTTGGGCGGATCTGTCTCCTTGCTCGCGGCGGAGAACACCCACTGACCGAGTAGGCAAGTGGAGATGGTTCCAATAGCGAGTCCCAACCAAAAGCCTCTCATGTTCATGATGCGTCCTCCATTTCTCCTTGTGGCTTAATTCGCTCATTGGCTCCGATAGCCGCGCTCTCAAACCAATAATTTCGAACAGTTTTTGAACGATGTGTGTTTGAACCATCAGAAGGATACGCGTAACTCCCATTAAAATCGAGGTTGCACCAAAACGAGTCGTTGGCTTAAGTTTAAGTTAATGTACATTGACGAGCGATGATCCGTACCAAGACAGGGCTGAGAATACAACTCGTTGCGGTTTCATCCCTCCTGATGCTTGTCGCGGCGTGTTCTGGGCCGGTGGCCACGGAGTGGATCATGGTAAAAGACAGAACGCCAACAGGCGATGGCTCTGTCACCTATGCCGCCCCCTCCACAATCCGCAAGTCCTTCACCACGGTGAAGATGTGGTCGTTGATCGACTCCACGGTTATCCAAGGGGACGCGTTGGATAGACCGCGTTTCTCCTGGATAGACGATTGGGAGTACGATTGCCAAGGACAGACGCTCAGACTACTTCGATTCAGCGAGTATTCAGGGAAAATGGGAACCGGGGAGAACGTGTTCTCTCAGGCTTTAGCAGGATCTCACTCGCTGCCAGTCAATCCTGGGACTGTCAGCGAGACACTCTGGAAATTGGCCTGCGGGAAGGAGTGAAGTGCTCTGCTGAAAGGGGGCTGCACGAACGGCCTAATGTTGCCAGTGTATACCAGGGCGGCGATATGACTCAAGCGTCAAACCAAAGAGCAACACAATCCCACATGGGGGAAGACACAACGCCCCCCACGCAGCCTGGTCGGTATTGGTTTCACAGTGAGACCATATCCAGGGCGCTGATGGTGGATGTCCGTGTGACGAATGGGCAGTTGACGGTGTGGTGGCCCAACCAGGACGTACCTGTCGCCAATTTGAAGGGCTTCTGGCCCGGCCCAATTCCCCCATCAACTGGGCCAGGAAGCCGGTAGATAATCGCTGGGTGTGAAGAGAGACGCGTAGACGCTACGAGGCTCGTAGCTGATCGACCAAGGCTTGAATGGTGAGGGGTGCATTGCCTTCGGCACGGTTATTCACCAACACATAGACGTTCCGGTTGTCCGTGACAGCGCGTCTCACCAATTCCACGGTATCCCGCCGCATCTCCGGCAGCTCCCCCACAATCTTGTCGTACGGCTCGGCTCGTTTCTTCGCGGCTTCGTAGGAGATCTTCAACGGCGTGAGGAGGCGCAGCACAGTAAACGGAGCGGTGAAGCTGCCCATTCGCTCATGCTGCTCTGCGAGTGGCGGCATATACGACCAGTGATTGTAGACATGCGAGACGCCATGCGTTTCCAACACCTTGTGGTACTCAGCATCAAGGAGACCAGCATTGCGAATCTCAACTCCATACCGAAAGTCGTTCGGGAGCTGTTGGAAGAACGTATCTAACCGTGAGCAGAACTCTTCCGATGACATCCCATGCCGCTGGAACTCGAAGAGGAACGGACCCGCATGCGGTTCAAACTTCGCCTCACGATACGGGGTGAGCACCAAATCATTGAAGAGCTTCGCATCGAGGAAGCGTGGATTCGGCTGCCCCGCTCTCGCTCCGTAGCGAGCTTGCTTCGCATAGCTGGGAATGGTGATCTCCTCCCACACCTTGAAGCACATCTCGAAGTCTTCGGGAATCTGATTCAGGTAGCGTCGAAGCTGATTTGCCGTGGGTGGGCGGTAGAACGTCGCGTCGTTCCCCACGGTCCTGAACAGTGGCTCGTTGTGGTATTGATACTGGCAGTACTCCCCCAGACACTCCTGCGCAAACTTGCTCTTCGCATACTGCCGTGTGTAGACCTGCCCTTGCCAGCCTTCGTAGGTCCACGTGGAGGTGCCAAAACGAATGAGAGGTGAGATGGGCATGGGAATAAGTGTACGGCTCCCCGACGGCTTCTACAACGTGTGAGCGCCAGCTAAATACAACCATTCCCCCGCGTCCCGCCTTGCGGTTTGCTCGTTCCCCTCCTACAATGGGCCACTTCGCGAGGCTTTCATGCCCTTCACGATTCACCCCTTCCGTCGGTTCCCTGTCTATTGCCCCGTGACTTACCAATGCGGCCCATTCGAGGGCCACGGCACCGTGTGGAATCTTTCGCTCGTGGGCTGGCGGTTCTCTGGCAATCTGCCGCTGCGAGTCGGGGAAGTGTGTTCGCTCACGGTGAACCTGCCGACTCAACAACGGGCCTACATAGCCGCTGGGATCGTTCGATGGGTCCGAGGCGAGGAGTACGGCGTCGAAACGCTGGTGGTGGACGACGAGTCACGGGAAGATATGGAGCAGTACCTCTGGCAGCGAGTCCAAGAGTCCTTTGAGAGCATCCCATGAGTAATGATCGCCACAAACGCGAAACCATGTCCCTCGAGGAGGCGACCATCTCGAATATGTGGGAGATCGCCGCGATTGTGGAGGTGCTCGAACAGTTCGGTGGGATCAATGAGATGGGAAAATACATCGGGCCGAATACGACGAACCGAGTGAGGACTAGAGCACTAAAAAGAAAGACGCGGAACGCGTTGCGACGCTCTGCACCTTACTCCATCGCTTGGACTACCTAATACACTACCGACGGCGACCTGTCCGTTCTGGATGATCGCCTCGAAAATCCTGGCGGTCTGCTCTCAAGTCCCGGCGATCCTGGTTCTTATCTTGTCGGTCCTCTCGCAGATCATGCCGATCCTCACGCCGATCCTGGCGGTCTGCTCTCAAGTCACGACGATCACCACCCAGGTCCTGGCGGTCCTGACGCAGATTATGCCGATCCTGTTGGAGCTGCGCGGCACTGGCCCCGGAGTGCTCATCCTGCTGCAACTGTTGCCGCCCTTGCCGCAGGGCACCTTCATCTTGCCGAATATCCTGACGGTCAGCCCGAATGTCTCGGTTGTCTTGCCGAAGATCGCGGTGATCTTCACGCATATCACTGCGATCTCCACGAAGGTCCTGACGATCCTGCCGCATATCGCGCCGGTCCTGGCCCATACCACTGTCGGGGGAGGCGG
Source organism: Nitrospirota bacterium (assembly GCA_018971525.1). Taxonomy (GTDB): domain Bacteria; phylum Nitrospirota; class Nitrospiria; order Nitrospirales; family Nitrospiraceae; genus Palsa-1315. The sequence goes on along the minus strand of JAGXAR010000069.1, from coordinate 6,231 downwards.
TCTGGGCGTACACAGAACCACTCGTCAGCACCGCCACCACCATCGTCATCTGTAGCACTCTCCCGTATGTCATAGTCTCTCCTCTCGATAAGCCAATGAATAACCTGATTTCCATCCGCTAACGATAAGTGTAGCAAACGCCTTAGTTTCCGCTGCGATTGACAAGTAAAGGATTTATCCTTAGATTCCAGTCACTTTGGAACGTATCTCAGCGGGAGGATTGGTCCATCACAGGAGGAGAATTATGAAACGATTCGGTCTCCTTGCCCTTAGCCTTTGGCTCGCATTGACGCACAGCGTAGCACCCTCCATTTTTTCTGATCCTCCTCTAGCGATTGCGGCTGACAATGTTGAACTTCTCGACCTCAACACCGCCACCGCCGACCAACTTAAAGCCCTGCCAGGGGTCGGCGAGGCGTACTCCGCCAAGATCATCAAGGGGGCGACCTTACAAGCGGAAGGATGAGCTGGTGCAGAAAAAAACATCCCGCAAGCGACCTACGACAAGATCAATGATCAGATTGTGGCGAAGCAGAAGTAAAACGTTTCATGTATGGCAATCGCGTATGCCCAGACAGAAAGAAAGAGAAGTTACTCTTTATGGATTTGCAATCATTGCCATCCTGATCGCAGTAGTCGCGGCGGCAATTGGAGGTTTTGAGGTCTGGTGGATTAATCAGCCATCTCCTTCATCTCCTTCTTCCACGCTACTGGATATCAACACGGCTACGGTGAGAGAGCTAACCACCTTGTTGGGAATTGACCAATCGACAGCGGAGAAGATTGTCACGGAACGTCCCTATATTCGAAGCGATGATCTCGTAGAGAAAAACATCATCCCCCAAGCGACCTACGACAAGATCAAAGATCAGATTGTGGCCAGTCAGAAGTGAGGACTGATCACACTCGAAGTGAGAAATATTTATAGAAAGGTCAAGAAAAAATATTCACAAAAATTGTCTCCCCAGCTTCTGTGGATAAAGCTGTTCATAAGATCACCTTGCCATTTAAAAACCGCACATTTCTCTATTTCTTAGACCTCTTTGCCTAAAAAATAGGCATTGAATAAAGCTGCACATGGACCACAAGATATAGGGGTCTTTCAAGAAAAGTAGCTCAGAAGTAACCATTCCTAGAAAATGACAGGCATTTCATGCATCACATTATCTATTTCCGCACTGGGAGACTGGTTCGTGGTCGAGTTATGCACAGATGCCGCTCCTGAACTATGTTTTCTATTCATTCATTAGGAGTCTTTTGGGATGATGGTCGCTCGTCACTTTGGACCCAGACTGGTGGTTCTCTCTATAGCCACTTTAGGCTTCTTCATTTCCCCCTTCTCAACCGTACTCGCGTCGGACTTCTCCGGCAAAGTAGTGGGCATCATCGACGGCGACACCATCGAAGTCCTGCACAACCAATACCCTGAACGTGTCCGCTTAAACGGCATCGACTGCCCTGAGAAGGGCCAAGCCTACGGCAAGCGAGCCAAGCAAGCCGCCTCTGAGTTGGTCTTTGGTAAGCAAGTCAGGCTCCAGATCCACGGCAAGGACAAGTACGGACGGACCATTGCTGATGTGCTGCTGCCGGATGGAACGAACGTGAATCACTCGCTGGTCAAAGACGGCTGGTGCTGGTGGTATCCCAAGCATGCACCAGACAATGTAATCTTAGCGGAGTTGCAACGAAGAGCGCGAAGATCAGGGCTAGGGCTGTGGACCGATCCCGCACCTATCCCGCCGTGGGAGTGGCAGAAGCAGCGCAAGTAGAATTTCTCGGTTCCCGATTCGCTTACCTTGACACCTCCCCAAGGACGGCCTAGGTTTGTTTCGGCCCCAAGAACAGCAGCGATTCCGTTCATTCAAGACCGGGGAACATACGACTCCATGCTCAGCCAGTTCGTCCTGTTTGCCATCATCTTCGTCCTCAATCTTATCCCGGCTTTTGCACCTCCCACCTGGCTAGTACTCTCCGTGATTGGCTTCAATCACCCGGACTCTAGTCCACTGCTGCTTGCACTGATTGGCGCAACTGCCGCAACGCTTGGACGGCTTTCGCTCGCCAAACTCTCGTGTTTGATCGTTCGACAGCGGTTTCTGAGCAATCACACGCGACAGAATATCGACATCGTGAAAACGCGATTGGAACACCAACAGGGACTCACGTGCAGTGTATTCCTGCTCTATGCATTCAGTCCGCTCCCCTCGAACTCCTTGTTTATCGCCTATGGGTTGACCGGCCTCGACCTCAGGCTCGTCGCCCTCCCATTTTTCTTTGGCCGCTTCCTGACCTACACCTTCTGGATCGTTACGGCTTCCGAGGTCGCCCATCATGTGATTCTCGAATCCGCATCGGTTGGGGCATACATGAGCGTCTACTTCGTTGTTACCCAACTCCTGCTCCTCTCCATTGTCTATCTGTTTACCAAAAATCGACTGGCGAGCGTGGTTTCTCGACAAAACATTCCAGTTGATGAAGCCCTTGCATGACGTGAAAGAACGGAGCTAATCTGCCTCGTTCCAGCGGTGACAGTTCTGTGCCTTCCTGGTTTTATTGTCGTGAGGTTCATGACTACTCTCACGGGAATTGCAAATCATTTGGGGCGTAGGAGGCCCCTCTTTATGGAGACATACGGTTATTGCAAGCAGACGATACGGATGCTCATCGTGGGAGTTAGTGTGCTCACCGTGGTGGGGATACTCGCGCTCCCCGCTCACGCCAAGGACCAGAGTGGTGTGTGGAAGGCCAGCGAGCTACTCAAGATGAAGGTGCAGGGAACCGATGGCAAATCGCTGGGAAGTATTCGAGATTTAGTGATTGATCCAGCGGAGGGCGATATTGAATACGCTGTACTCGATTTTGGCGGATTTGCCGGGATCGGGGATAAATACTTTGCGGTGCCCTGGGACGCGCTCCAACTGGATCAATCCAAGAAGAAACTCGTGCTGGATGTGAGTAAAAAGGACCTCAAGCAAGCACCGGGCTTTGACAAGAAGAACTGGCCGAATCTCAGTGAACAGAGGGTCATCATTTACGAGTTTTACGGGGTGCCCCTCTCGGACGACCAGAAAAGCAAGGACGATTCGAAACCGTCGAAATGATGACATGAAGGACCGAGGAAACCGCGCATCCTCGGTCCCGCTTCTCTCTATCGCTAGTCACCGATATAGCCCACAAAGGCTGGAACCTCTCATCTTCGAGTGAAGCGTCTCAAATCAAGAGTCTTTGTGATGCCTATCAAACAGCTTGGGACCTGGGGTACCCCGTTCGGTATAATAAGAGGGCTTGAACAAACCTATCCCCCCGATACCTAATCATTGACACTGTCTCCGATCAAAGATGATATAGACAAGAAGGGGCTTCTGTCACGGGAGGGCCACTAATGAGAAACGCGTTGATGCTGATCGGGTGGGTTGCGCTACTGACGCTGCTCACGGCCTGTGGTACGAGCCAAGACAGTAAAGATCGCCCACGGGTTGGCGTAATTGGGCATGGCACCACCCCCGGCTCCAGTTGGGCTGGCGTGGGTGTTACCGTTCCCTTCCCTGGCAAACAAACCAATGCTCCCTCGCCACCTTCAGGGCAGGATTCTAAAGACTCAGGGAAACTACCATAGGAGGTACCCGCTCATCTTTGATCCGAGTCTAACACCCTGGGTCCCATACCGGGTACCCTCTACGTCAAGTGGGTGGGTTCCCAAGCCTATCCCCCGTATCAGCTCACCGGTCTCGCTCTCTCACTCCACCGGCCTGGTCGCGTCACCAATCCGAGAGCAGCCACTGCACAAATCAGGGTGAAGAACATCAGGCAGCCTAAGAGCAGAGCCGCCCCTTTGATTTCCGCCATCATGTGGGCATTACCTCCCTATCCTGTCACCAATTACTGAATCTGCCGTCTCTTTTCTCGGATCGGTCCACGCAGTCCAGACGTATATCCGTATTTTCTGCTTACAGTCAATATCCTTCCCAAGGCTATCCCCCCGGTAGCTTCTACGATCCTTTCGGTCACCCCTCGTCGTTAAACAAATTAACACCCTTGATACGGTGGGTTAATCCCTTCGCAATCTTCATGGCCTATCTTCTGTCGCGACCTGGGTAGCCTATAGGTCGAAGGCTCTTGCAGAGCAAGGGGGGAAGATATGTTGCAACAAGTAACCACTATTGGTGATCAGATTCTCGAAGTGGTGAAGGCGCATCCTGACTGTACGGTGATGGATGTAGCACAACAGTTGCCGGAACTATCTCTGTCCGACATGTTTCTGGAAGTGTCCCGCCTGAACTATTTGGGCCTCTTGCTGCTGAACAAGAGCAGCTTAGGATCAACGATCACCTTCCGCCTTCCCTGATCTGATCCTATCGGGTTTTGTTGAGTCACAATTCAGGAGGAATCATGGGAGTTCTTGCCTTCGTCGTAAGCGTGATGGTACTAACGGCTATCGTCGGGTGTGAGCACAACCAACTCAACCCGCCTACCAACATTCGCTACGTTCAGATTCAGGACACTGTCCACCCCGCAGTGCTACGTACACAGGTCGGGGACGAAATTCGTTGGCAGAACCTCAGTGACAAGGTCGTCCACATGCGGTTCCTCGGAACTCCGAACTGGGAGACAGTGACCTGTGAAAAGGGTTTTCAGTGGATGGGCCTCAGGGAAGATTCTGCGACGATCAAACCGAACGAGTTCGCGAGCTTGTGTTTCTCGAAGCCGACCACGATTCGCTTCAACGTCTGGATGGATTGGGAGAACTCGCGGCGCAATATTAGCCCAACATTGACGGTCGAAGTGGAGAAAGCGGGATAAGACTCACAGGAACGCTCGATTAGGATGGTGAAAACGGATTCGCCTCCATTTTTTTATGCTCATTCACACCCTTGGGTCCGATACGCGGTACCCTCTATCTATACGACGTGGGTGGTTCCCAAGCCTATCCCCCACGGTACGTGACAGATTTCCGTCCCACCCAAGAACACATATAGACGGGACGAAAATTCAGTGATCCCACTACGTATCATTGACACCTCCCCACGGACGGCCTAGTCTTTCAGTTAATCCAGATCGAGTGGAAAGTTTTTAAATTCGTCCCACTTGGGAGATGCCCAATGGCAAGCTCCATCCTTCCCTGTCCGGCCACCTTCCCCAGTATCGACACACAGGTTGAACCTTTCCAATGCTGCCTTCGACAGAGAGTCAGGACGAAAGCAGCCATCCGATTCCAAGATCTCACGATTCTTCTTTCGACATCAGTACTGATGATGAAGCAACTATTCACAGGATTCTGGACCGTGATTCGACGAAAGGAGGCAGTACGATGACACGCGCCAACGGTGTCGCGTTCATGTTCACGAGCACGTTGCTGTTGCTTACTGTCTGGAGCAATGCATTCGCTCAAGTTTCCAAGACTTCGCATGAGGCCGGAGGGCCTTTCCGAATCGCTCAAGCGGAGCAGGAAAAAGACCAACCGCCGTCGGGGGAGATTCAGGAACGGAGCGTTCTAAGGCCCCTACCAGGCATCATGGTGCCCCGGCCCGTTGGTCCGCCACCTCTGGCCGTGCTGCCAGGCGAGTTCGCGCTAGAAACCTGGGTGGGGTCTGGTGTGAATACGATTAATTTTGGCACTCCTGAAGGACTCGAACCAGGACTCGATCAACCAAGCATTCAAGCCTCAGGCTATGGCCCAGGGACCACGCACTACCTCACCGCGGTGAAAGGAGGGGGGCAAATCACCGATGTCGTCCACACCGATGCCTCGCAAGCGAGAGCCTGGGAGCGGTTGAGGCTGCTTTTTTACGGCAACGGTCGGTATGCCTTCCAGACCGTCAGCGGGTACTATGTCACCGCGGTGAATAGAGGCGGCCTCACCACCAACGCGATCCACACCGATGCCTCGAAGGTCGGAGCCTGTGAGTTATTCCGACTACGGCAGCAGCAAGACAGCGGCACCTATGCCATCCAGACCTCTAACGGGATCAATTACCTCACTGCAGCGGGCGGAGGCGGCAAAACCACAGACGCCATCCACACGGATGCCACGAAGGTTGGAGCCTGGGAGGCCTGGAGGCTGGTCAAGTCTGGCGATCTGGGATCAGGGCATTGCTATGGCATCCAGCCGTTCACCGGGTTCTATCTTTCTGCACCCCAAGGAGGCGGTCGAACCACAGAGGCCATTCTTGCCGTTTCACCTGCGATGGAATCCTGGGAACGATTCAGACTCATGCGACAGGGTGACGGTTC
>JAGXAR010000176.1 GCA_018971525.1 Nitrospirota bacterium | reverse complement strand
GGAGAGCCGGCGCCAGTAGGGCCTCGTCTTCCGCACCCGTCCCCACCGTGCTGTGGTTCCGGTAGTCCGGCGTTCTTTTCGCTCTCCATCACTGAGCCAGAGGGAGTCCGAGAGGGCGCCGCTCTGTTTGTTACAAAGAATTAACCGGACCGTGACCAAGGCGTGCGCGGTCGTGCGGTACGCTCCTCCCATGAAAAAGGAGCACCGTATGTCTCGCACCGGACCATCGCGCCGACAGCCCTTACTCCAGACAGGCAGACGACCCACAGCTTCGAGCCGCCCACGCGGGCCCTTGCAGAAATCAGCATTGTGGATCGAACTGACACGCCAACGGGCGCTGCTACTTGTTAGCTTGAGCGCGTCTCTGACGGCTAACGGGGAACCCGACGTGTGCTCCGACCTCGCCGATCAGGCCTCGGCCGAGTTCGAGCAGGATCTCGCCATGCAGGTGAAGACCCGGACGTTCGACAAGCTGCGCCGCATCGAGCGCGCATTGCAACTGATGCGGACCAGCAGCTATGGCCGGTGCCGCCGCTGCCACGAGGACATTCTCTACGAAAGGCTCAAGGTCCAGCCCGACGCGCTCTTCTGCGTCCGCTGTCTCACCGTCGTCGAGCAAGGAGCGGCCACAAATTAAGCCTATGCCGGACACCTCCACCGCCACGCTTACACCTCGGAGTCCAGTTGCCCCCCCCTCGCGCACCTGGCTCCCCGCGCTTGTCCCTTCCTGCCAGGAGAAGGGACAAGTCCCGGGCCGAAACGTCCTTCAGGAGACCACCAACCAGGTCTCCACAACCCACGACCGTGTAACCAAGGAGGATGGATGTTCATGCAGTGCACCCGCTGTGCCGGCTTGAGAGTGCCTGAGATTATTTACGAGGGAGGAACCAGAGTCCTTGCCCTGCGATGCATTCACTGCGGAGATGTCATCGACCACGTGATCGTCCTGAACCGCCAACGCCGCCGGTATCCACAACCAAGCCGAGCCCGAACCCCCATCTACGGAAGCGACCGGTGGAAAAAGAACCGCCCTACGATGGCGTAACATGGCATCGTGAGTGTGTTGATTCTGAAATCCGTCAAACCGGCGAGAAGACAGTCCCCGCTCTTGAGGCTGGAGGCCTCACGGGCATCTGGCGGGTCACGTGCGAGGTCCGAACGTTTTCCTTTTCACCTTCTGGGCCTCGTGTCTGTAGCCACAAGGGACCGCCATTCGGCTCCGCGATGAGCACACGAACGTCACTTGGTGACCGCTTCCCCTCGCGGGGACACCACCGTCTTCCGCCCAACTGCCTCCGGACCGTTCGTCCCAAGACTCGAAATTCGCACCGCCCAGACCTGCCACTTCGGAGCAACCACGACACGCATGCAACTGATTGACCCGGGTCCAGGGGCCAAAGATCTAAACACGGAGCCGAAAGAGCTGTTGCCGGGCGAAATTCACATCCGCTATGATATTTGAGGGGTTAGAGAGGAGCTGTATTCTCATGAACCGACCGATGTGACTCTGGGTCCTTTCTGTCAGGATTGCGTGTATCCTCAGTGCCTGCAGATCGAGACAAGCTCTGACCGTGATTCTCTCTCCCCCTGCAGTGTTACGATACCTTCTCACAGAAGATAAGGACTCCGATGCACAGTTCCGCTTTAACTTCACTCACGATCAATACAGGCACCTGTTATGCAGTGTTTGCGTATGATATCGGGTGGTCTATCAATTTGGAGGACGTCAACCGCCGGATCACGGCTGACAGGGAGCGCAGCCGACTCCGGCATAAGACGAGAGCCCCGCAATATTTCGAATACCGGCCGGCTCCGCTACGCCTCATGCAAGAAGGAGGAAGCCTCGCGGTCGGCCAATATCAATCCAGTCCTACGGTCGAAGTGATGGTGTACGACTTCGGCGCCGTGACCATCACCTATCGGTTTACGCTGGACGGTCCCTTCGAGGGCTTGCTGGAACTCAGCGAGTCGCTCTACGAGAACGAGCCCTTGCTGGCGGAATCACGCAAACGGGTGGAGCAGCTTGTTCAGGCCATTCATCCGTCGATCGAACGGCCCAAGATCGCCAAAGAGGTGGAGGATTACATCATCTTCTCGATTGAATCCTATTCGCCAGCGCAAGCGCTCCCGCTCTGGACAAGCCAGGAGACGGAACTGGCGCAGGTGCTTCGCGGCGAACGGACGCCGCTCGCAGACCAAGAAATTCGAGATGCCACGTCCTGCCGCATTTCATACGGAGTCGAGGACGCCGCGCTCATCGATTGGCACTCGGCCGTGCTCTTTGGAAAAGAGATGGACGACGTACGAGCCGTGCTGGAATTTGCCAATGTGGAGCTCTTGGAAATGCGGATGCTCGACGAACAGCTCGATACGTCGCTGGACGAAGGGTACGCAGCGCTCGCTCGAAAGCCGCGCCTGCTGCCACTCCCCGGTTCGCATGACAAGGACACCACCCATATCGCGCAACTGCAAGTCGACGGCGCGCTCCTCTTCGAGCGGGTGACGAACACCTTGAAGCTTTTAGGCGACCAGTACCTGGCGCGCGTCTATCGCCTCGCGTCCCAACGTTTCCACCTGGAAGCTTGGGATGCGAGCATTCTGCGCAAGCTGGAGACGTTGGAAAGCATCTACGGCAAGATGTCGGACCGCGCAACCACCCGCCGCATGGAAGTGCTTGAATGGATCATCATCGTCCTGATCGCCGTCTCCATCGCGGTGTCGTTCTTCCCGATGGCCGGGCACTAGCAGGTTGTTGAAAAAGGCCTTGCGTTTTTCCCAATACGGAGTATCACTGCGCAGCACTCCACTCAATCAGGAGGTCCGATGCGCGGTCACGTGAATCCCCAATCGATGCTGTTCAGTTATGTCTCCCCCGACTCCCGCGTGTCGGCGGCTCATCCGCTACGGCGCATCAACGCGGTGGCCGATCAGGTGCTGCGTGGGCTGTCGCCGACCTTCGCCGAGATGTACAGCACGGTGGGCCGTCCCTCGATTCCGCCCGAGCGGCTGCTGAAGAGTGAGGTGCTGATCGCCCTGTATTCGGTGCGGAGCCGCCGGCTGTATTGTGAGCGGCTGGACACCGACCTCCTCTTTCGCTGGTTCCTGGACATGAGCCTGGATGAGCCGGGCTTCGAGCACAGCACCTTCAGTCAGCATAGCGAGCGGCTGATGGCCCATGCCGTGGCCCAGCGGTTTTTCGACGCGGTCGTGGCGGTGGCCCGTCGAGAGGACCTGTTGTCCGATGAGCACTTCACGGTGGATGGCACCCTGATCGAAGCGTGGGCCTCGCTGAAGAGCGTGACGCCGAAGAAGCCCTCCACCCCGGCGGCCCCGCCGGACGATCCTGGCAATCCGACCGTGGACTTCCATGGCGACCGGCGCACCAATGTGACCCATCAGAGCACGACCGATCCGGAAGCCCGTCTGGCCCGCAAAGGCGCTGGCAAAGAGGCGAAGCTGTGCTTCTCTGGCCATGTGCTGATGGAGAATCGCCATGGGTTGTGTGTGGATCTGCAGATCGCCCCGGCCACTGGTACGGCGGAGCGGGATGCCGCGCTGGCCATGCTGCGCCGCCAGGCGCGGCGCGGGATTCGCCCGACGACCGTCGGGGCGGACAGGGGCTATCATTGCCGAGATTTTGTTCGCCGGTTGCGGCAGCGCGGGATTCGTCCCCACCTCGCCTGTATCCGTGGCCGACGCATAGCAGGCCTGGACGGCCGGACCACGCGGCACGCGAGTGACCGCCTGAGCCAACGGCTGCGCAAAAAGGTCGAAGAGATCTTTGGTTGGATGAAGACGATCGGGGGCTTGCGGAAGAGCCGGTTCCGCGGTGTGGCGCGGACGCAACAGGCCACCTACCTGGTCGGCGCGGCGTATAACCTGCTGCGCCTCAGTCGCCTGCGGTCGCTGACGGCAGAGGGGTGAGGGCACTCGAGGCATCGGTGCACACGGCCGAGAGCGGCGAGGACGACCAGAGTGGGTCGGGCACCACGCCAACGTGGGTGGATTCATGGGACCGATCCTGATCATGACGAGGTCTCGTCTGCCAGAAGCACGTTTTTCAACAGCCTG
>JAGXAR010000175.1 GCA_018971525.1 Nitrospirota bacterium | reverse complement strand
TCTGGAGCCGTAAACACATATAGAATACATGTAGCATCACAGACTACTACACATCGGAGGTGGTTGACGTGATGAAGGGTGATCAGCCAGACGAGCTTAAGGCCGAACCGGCGTCGATCTCGATGATGAATGAAGATCCGACTCATCTCGCCGGCCGGCTCGAGGAGTATGAGACGCTGTCGGTAAATCGGCCTCCGAATTTGGGCATGTTTCACGAGTGGGAATTGAAGGAAAAATTTCTGGCGGTAGTGAAAGAAATGAGGTCCAGACGTCGGCTCATCCGGTGGGGGTTCAACCAGCTGGCGACGGAACTCGATCCGCGATGGGCGGAAAAATTATATGACGCCAGGTTTGAGCGGATGTTTCTGGATGAGCCGAAGCTGATCCCGTCGGAGGCCGCGATGCGGGTGATCGGCACCCTGCGTATGCCGCTCAGGATGAAACGGTTCATCGTCGCCAAGGCGCGCCGGGTCAAAAATCGATTGGAACAACGTCAGCGCGATCAGGAGAAACGAGACATGCGCCAGGACGGGGTCTGAGATGTCAGGCCGAACTCATGCGATGGTGCCAGCGGCGCTCACCGCGGCCCTCTTCAACACCGACCCTGTACTGACCCTCACGGCCGCTGCCGCAGGGTTGGCACCGGATATTGATGAGCCGTGGTCCGTAATCGGAATGCGCTTATGGTTCCTGGCGTGGTGGATGAAATACGTTTGTGGTCATCGGACGGTGAGCCATTCGTTGCTAATGGTCGTGACCGTCGGCATCGTGGGGATCTTGACGCTAATGCCCGTCAAGATGGTGGTGGCGGTCACGATTGGCTTGGGAAGTCATGTGGTCTTGGATGCGATGAGTGGAGGGGTGCAGGTTTGGTGGCCGAAGAAAGAGCGGTGGGTGCTGGCGAGGTATCCGGTGTACGGACGGATGGACCAGTTGCTTCTGGTCATGGCGATGCTGGTGGCCGTGGGCTGTTTGCTGATGCGGGTGAATGAGGAAGTTCGAACAGCCTCTGACGAGGGGCAACAGTCGGCAGATATCATCTATCTCGAACGATGAGGAGTAAAGAGTAAGAATGGCGGATTGGGGGCAGGAAGAGGATCGGGCGACATGGTTTGATCTCGCTCAGGAGATCCGCCAGCGTCATGAGCGCTGTCTCGGGCCACAGCCGATGTTGGTGAGCGAGCGCGATGGCTATGTGCCGCCTCATGTCTTCTTCTTCCGAACGGTGACCGAAGTGTATACCGTGCCCTATCTGATCGACCATCGGGCGCCGGTCCTCGAGCTCCTGGTCGGATGGGCGCGCGAACGCGGCGCGTTCGCGATTGGAACAGTCTTTCAAGGTGTGTCGTCGGAAAAAGAAGGAGGCAAGATCCATCTGCGGCCAACCATACTGTCAAGTTTGCGGGGTGTCGGGCGCTTTGAGGGATGGATACTCGAAGTCAATCAGCGGATTGATCGGGATGGATCGGACTTGGTGCTACAGACGCCGTTGGTGCGTCGAGTCGGTCCGAATACCTCAGGGACAGAGTGGGAGGCAGAATTGGGCAGCGGCGACGTGCTGCGAGGGCCGTGGCCGAAACGATTGCCGCTCTGGTCGGTCTCGGCGGCGAAGCGCTGAGTTATCAGCGCGAAGCCGCATCACAGGAGCAGCGAGCGAAGCAATGAGATGGACAGATCCAGTCTGGTTCTTAGTCGGCTATTTTACCTCGCCCTGGGTGAACTAGGACCGAGCTGAAGATTCAGGGGATGGGCCCGCTTCGAGCCGCGAAGCCCTCGCAAGGTGAGGGCGAAGCGGCGTCTGCCTACTCAGGACAGGCGAACGACGAGGGCACGCTGGGCTCGGAGAGCGTGATCCTTTCCTGCCGCGGAGTCCTCGCACAGCGAGGGCGGAGCGGCCATCCCTCGCCAAGGAGAATTTACTGTCGCCGTAAGGCGTTGCGCAGTGCCTGCCGGGAATTCTCTTCTTGAGCTGCTCGCTGATCTTGTCGGCTGGCATGAGCCCGCGCGAACGAATCGATCTCGCGGTTGCTGATGGTCACGAGCTTGCGCCGTTCTGAGGCTTGGAGGCTAAAGCGCCAGGATTTCATCGTCGGGCTCCTTTCTAAATACGGTGAATGGCATCAGACAGAGCCCCTGCGAGCGTAGCGAGCCGCCTTTCGGTTCTGCAGTGCTAAAACTGGCGTCCTTCGACAATCGGAATTCCGGGTTTCCTCGGTTTCTCAAGCGACGGGACGGCCAGTTTCATCCGAACGATGCAGCGACCGTTCTCAGCATCCCAGTAGCGCTCCTGTGTCACCGGCACGGCGCGGCTGAGTTCTTCGGCGGTGATCCCTCCCTTGGAGCGGGAGAGGGCGATGCCTTTCTTTATCTGCTGGATCGCGCGGGCTTGTGCCAGATCGCAGGCCAGCGATTCGTTCCGAGTGCCACGATCGGACCATCCTGTTCCCGTAATCAATGTCGATTCGCTGATGCGCGGATCGGGCATCGGGATGCTGGTCAACTGATCCTCGGCCCAGAGGATCGCGGGGATGATGAGCAGAACAAGCAGGCTCAGCGTGACGGTGTGACGCATAGCGCACCTCCGGGTGAAAGTCGTTGAGTGAACACCCGACGGCATGTCTACCCGCGAAGCGGGTCTCTGAACGACGCGGAGTCAGATGGACGAATGAGATGAGCGTGAATGCGTGCAGGAGCGGACTGGTGCACGACGGGTGGACAATCCCGAGACTGTGGAGCGGTCGTTGCGCTCATGACCGAAAAGTCACAGGCAGGACGCCTACAGACACGCATTCACAGGGGTGAGAAGCAGCAGCATCTGAGGCACGACGCGCCCGACTGAATGGTCGCCGGCGACGGTCCGCGAAGAAATCTTGAGAAATTGTCGAAGACCTAACCGTCTCATAGAATGCGTCGGAGGTTCTGCCGCACCATCGCCGGTGCCGTGGTCAAATTGACCGTCTGCAGGCGCGGCCGTTTGGCCTTCATGGAGTTGACGAACGTCAGGGTCGCGAGCACCAGCAGGAACGTCGCGATGCTCAGCACGCTGAGCGGAAAATGGGTGATGAAGCAGCTCATGGTGTCCTCCCTGATGCGGTGGGAACGAATGGATGCCCCTGTTCGTCCGCAGGGGCCACGGGGATCGGTGTTCTGACAATGCCTGCCGTCTCAGGCGGAGCGGTGGAGGCCGCAGCGAGGCAGCGCTCCACCGTCACGAGAGCGACCTTAGGCCGCTTTCTTCTTCAAGACTTCGTACGTGAAGGCCACCATTTCGAGGCGGGTTCGGTTCTGCTGGGTGTCTTTGTCCTTCCAGGTGTTTTCCTGGAGCTTCCCTTCGATCTTGATACGATCGCCGGTGCCGACCGCTTGGGCGAACGCTTTGCCGGTCTCGCCGTACAGGATGACGGGAATGCGGGTCGTGTTCTTCTTCCGTTCGTTTCCGCTGTCGTACTCGTTGGTCACGTACAGCGTGGTGCTCGCGACCGGGTTGTTCTTGGTGATCCGCAGCTCGGGCTTGACCCCGACGCGGCCTTCGAACTCGACGTGGTTGCGATCGTTCCACGGCTTGCTGCTGGTGGATGGGGATGGGGTGGTGCTCATGAGAAAACCTCCTGTGAAGGAATGCAGGCGTGACTTACGCGGCCCGCGAAGCGAGAACGGTGATCAAGGGAGCCTGTGTCTCGCGCACGAAGGCTCGAAGGGTTCGGGTCACATGCCGGCGCAAGTGCTCCGTTGTGACCTGTCGAATCATGACTGTGAACATACTGGCGCCCTCAGGCGCCCGGGCGATCATCAGATGGGCGAAGGCCCCTGTCCGACGATCGTAGAGACGAAACGATTGCCGATGAACGGAGTAGGCGTCGAGTGAGCCGACGATCTGCGTGGTTGTCGCGCTGCCGATCACGGCAATGGCCATGCTAAGCGGCGTGGGAAAGTGGTAGCGCTTTGTCGTCATGATGTCCTGCCTCCTGGTAGAGGAAACCCGGTTCCATGACGGTATTACCTGCCGGCCTCGCCGACCGCTTGTCTCTCTGTGCGACCATGAGGAGGAGACTGCCCACAGCAACGAGGAGACCGCGGGTGCTGAATCG
>JAGXAR010000174.1 GCA_018971525.1 Nitrospirota bacterium | reverse complement strand
ACCACCGCCAGCGGCGGCATTCCAGGCTCGGGAATCTCTCCCCGGCGGCATTTATCCAACAGTGGTTCCGTCAGCAGCCGACGGCATGAGGCTGTAACTCATGGCGTCCACTAGTGACGACCGAGTTCACACATGCCAACCACACAGACTGACGCGAACAACCCTGGAAGCCCCGTCACCATCGAGAACAACCCGCCGCAGACGTTGGAGAAGCAACCCTTCACGCATGATAGCGGCGTCACCACGCGACAGGATGCGGGTGGTGGGAGTTCAACGAGTCAGGCGATCAGCAATCTACTGTTACCTGCATAGAGCAGATTGAGGGTGGCGGTGCTGTTGTGTGGCTGACTGAGGTCAGCGGCACAGCAAGAACACCATCACCACTGGCAGACACCCCAGGTTTCTCCCTCATGTGAATGGCGCGACTCATTCCCGCGTGTGGCACATGAGCAGGGAGCCTGGGGACCGTCTGCCTTCAACCGTGTCCACAACTAAATGAAGGTGAGGATCGAGCATCATGGCAGATACAGCAACATGGAAAATAACACTGGAACAGTTGGAAGCCCGAGGAGGCGTGGAACGGTTCAGCGATGAGGATAAGAAGCGCATCCAGCGACTTCCCATCACTGACGTGCATGTCCACCCTGATGTCTTCCAACCGAGACACGACACGGACACATCAGCCAAACATGCCGCACATGTGGCCGAACTCATTCGGGCACTCCATGCGACGAAGGCACTAGATCCCATCACCGTGATTCGGGTTGGTGGGGAGTGGATTCTGATTGATGGACACTCACGACTAGCGGCGTATCAAGAAGCTGGTGGGCGACGGACACATATTCCCGTCACCGTGTTCAGTGGCACCCTGGACGAGGCACTGCAGTATTCCATTGCAGCGAACACTCCAGACAAAGCGAACATGACACGGGAAGAAAAACGTGAGGCGATGTTCCTGCTTGTGAAGCGGGGGGCCTGTACCGCTGCGGAGATTGCGAGACTCGGTAGCGCATCAGAAAGCAGCGTGGACCGCATGAGGCGTGATCTGAAGACGGTGCAGCGGGATCACCCCCAGGTGGATTGGCTCACGCGATCCTACACCAACGTGCGATGGACGGTGAAGAACAACCAAGGAGAGACCAACCCCATGTGGAAAGACGAGAAGGTGAAGCGTGTGGCGCGGGTGTTGACCAAGCACCTTGGCGGAACCGCCCTGGAATCCCCCGCTGTCTTCGCGGCAGGCATGGCGATGCACCTGGACGACCCAGGCCTCTTGAAGGCGATTGGGGAGCATCTCCTCCGCTTGGCGGAACGTACCGATGGGGTGAAGCTGGACTTCTAAATTAGGGGCCAAACAGAGAGCGTCAGGTTAAGGCGTCAATGACGCTCACTAAAAATCGGGTCAAAATCTGCGGAACCCATTGACATAACAGGGGAACCAGCCAAAAACAGCCCGATAATTAGCGTGTGAAAATTACACGATGATTCTAGGGGCCTGTGACCGGAAGCGGTAGTTTATCCAACAAACCACACCAGGAGGATCAAAACATGATGAACCCCTCTGCTACCCCTTTACTTGCTGGTCTGCTTGGCCTCATGGCGGTGGGCTGTGCGCCTGCCAATATCACGAGTGCCAAGTGGGATGGCTCACCACTCACAGCTTCGACGCAGACACGGTGTGAGCGAGTGGATCTGCGCGACACGAAAGACATGACCACGCTGTTTGCGAAGTACGATGGCTGGAAACTCGTCTACATCAGCGAGTACACCACGCCAAACCGGTTCGGCACCGATAGTGCGGTGTGCTTCGAGCGGCACTAGTCGCGCCTGAGAGAGCCGCACGGTAGAGGTGGCTTCCGCCGCTGTTGCTCCTCCGCATGCACTGCGTTAGACTCCTGCGGGTCGTGGGGATGTGGCGGAATGGCATACGCATGAGACTTAAAATCTCAGGCCTCACAAGGGCGTGTGGGTTCAAGTCCCACCATCCCCACCACTGCAAGCTATAACCAAATACTACTTAGGTACTTACCTTTCTCCTACCGCTCCAGGTGGCTCCTAAGTTCTGTCGATCTCTTGTCCTCACATGTTGCGGTGGATGTTGCGGGACACCGGCAATGTTGCTGCAACAGGAAAACGCAACCCCGCGAAAAACCTACGACCCATCGCTTGACTTCGGACTTAAAATCCCTCGCGCCCAAAAGGCGCATGCCGGTTCAATCCCGGCCTCCGGCACCACAATCAATCACTCGTGTGCTGCGCCCATCGAACAGTTTCAGCGTCGGGGCGCCTCTTGCAGCCTCTCAACTTCATCGCCACGGATCGCGGGCTCCCGTCCGTTCCGAAACCCGCACTGCCGTCCATCGAACGTTGGGTAGAGTAGGCCCTGCACGCCATCTACGTGACGCACCTTTATTCCTCCCCCTAGCAGGCTCTCTACGCACAACCTAACTGCTCGACGTTTCGTCTTTTCCAACCTTATGAGGTACTTCGTTTGGGTCTGGCACGACCCCCCTCCGAGCCTCTATCTTTAGAACATGAGACGGATTCTACTAACGGAGGAACAGGAACATGTTGAACTCTCATGCCCCCCGACCAAATCAGTACGATCCCCAGGTGTTGCTGAACTCGCAGCCCGTCGTCGTGGCTGTCATCGACCCCGCCTCCTACAAGGTCGTCTTCCAAAACCAGGTCTCCCTTGAGAAGTTCGGTGATATTTCCAATCAGACATGCCATGAGAAGATTGCTTTCTGCGCAACCCCCTGCGAATTCTGCAAGATGCCGGAAGCCCTCCAGACCGGACAGATCACGGCCAGCGAAGTGCCTCTGCCGAATGACAAATATCTCCTGGTGCAGTGGGCCAAAGCAGAAACGACGGATGGGCGCGTACACATCCTGGAGACGATCACCGATATCACCCTCACCAAACGGCAATACAAACAAACCGAGGTTCTGAACCAACAGCTCGAAGCAGCCAATTGCGAACTGCGCAACCTGAACCAGCAGCTCAAAGACCACTCCGTCCGAGACGGTCTCACCGGGCTCTACAATCGCGCCTACTTCGAGGAGGTGCTTCAGCAGATGGGCGCGCGAGCGAAACGATCGGGAGAACCATTGTCGTTGCTGTTCTTAGACTTTGATAACTTCAAATCCATTAACGACACCTTTGGCCACACCTCCGGCGACCAAGTACTCCGCGAAATGGGCCGCCTCCTCGATGGCCAGCTTCCGATCGAGAGCGACCAACGAATCTGGCGCGCGAGCGATGTGGCAACCCGCTATGGAGGCGAAGAATTCGCCGTCCTCTTACCGAACACTTCCATCGAAGGTGCGGTCGCCTTGGCGGAACAACTCCGCGATCGTGTCACCAGGCTCACGAACGTGCAGGGACTGGCAAATCTGGCCTCGCATGCGTTCCCTCTCTCCTGCAGCATCGGGGCCGCGACCTTCCCGACTCATGCGGCCCCGACCGAGCTCGTCCTGGCGGCGGACAAGGCCCTGTATGTGGCCAAGCAAGCCGGCAAGAACTGCGTGAAAGTATGTGAGCAAGAGAGCGCTGTCCACCTGATCGAGCAGATTCGATAGGACGCCTTCTCTAACATTCGTGACTGTCGCACCACCTTATGCGGCAGTCCCTTCCCACCCCATGGGCAAGTCTCAGGAAAAATGCTTCCCTTTCTCCTCTAAGTAGCCTTGCCGCTTTCCCTCCGGTCGACCCAGTCACAGCCAATGGCAAACTTTCTTGCTGTTACGGGATGGAGGATTGTGGTCTTTCGCGCTGGTCATCTTGTGCGGGTAGCAACAACAGCAGTGGGGATCGCTGAGGTGCCGATGGTCACAATGTCACAATTGTTAACGGAGTGATAATGTAAACAACGCTCTTCCTGTCGAAGTTGGGCGTGCCAACGCGCAACTGGAAGGACCGGAGCCTGGTGGCCCCGCGCCTGCCGGTACTCCCATTACGAAACTTTGATGAGTCGGACTAGTCGATCACGTGCTTCTTCATTTCGAGGAACGTTACATCGAAGTCACCCGGGAATCACAGGGTAGCCATCATCACCCTCTTCGTGGAGGCAGGTGATACTGAATCTGTCAGTCAGTTAATTTCAATTA
>JAGXAR010000173.1 GCA_018971525.1 Nitrospirota bacterium | reverse complement strand
TCCCCTCGCTCACCCCCTCGACAAAAGCCTGCTGGATCTCATGAAGCCGCAACATGGCAGCCTCCAAGAATCGCGTCCGCCTGCTTGGCCTGGTCTACCAGGACAGACAGCTGCGGCATATTGGTATCCCACTCAATTAACGTCGGGCGGGGTCCAAAATGATGAATAGCCCACTGATAGAGGCCCCAGACTTCCGGATAGACCGCCTCGCCATGGGTATCAATGAGCCACCTTCCAAAACGATCGAAACCTGCTAGGTGGATTTCCCAGACAGCCTCTGCCGGAATCGCGTCCAGGAACTCGAAAGGGTCCAAATGAAAGTTGACCGCGTTCACATAGACGTTATTGAGATCGAGGAGAATCCCGCAGCCGGTCCGCCTGGCTGTCTCGGCCATGAACTCACCTTCCGGGATCGTGGAATCACGCCATGTCAGATACCGGGTGATGTTTTCGATCAGGAGGGGCCGTTGCAGGACGTCCTGGATCTCGTCGATCCGTGAACAGACATGATTCAGGCTCTTCTGGGTATAGGGCAAGGGGAGCAGCTCGTTGAGGAAACGACCGCCGACGGAGCTCCACGAGAGGTGCTCCGACACGAGTGTCGGGTCGAATCGATTGACCAGAGCTTTGAGTTTCTGGAGATGGACCTGATCGATTGGATCGGCAGAACCGATCGACAATCCGACCCCGTGGAAGCTCAAAGGGTACCGGGCCCTGATCCGCTCAAGGACGCGAAGTGGTAGGCCCCCGTCCCCGAAATAGTTTTCCGGATGGGTTTCCATCCAGGCAACCGGCGGGGGCTCCTTCAGGATTTCCTGAAAGTGGTATGACCGCAGTCCGATCCCGGCTTGGGCCGGGATCGGGGGTGATGAGATGAGACAAGTCATTGGCTGTTGCCCTACATCTTCTTCATCATCATCTCTTTCATCTTCGCGAGATCGTCTTTGGTGATGGCCAGTACGGTGCCGTTTGCGATCTTTCCACACAGACCTTTCGGCAAGAACACATAGGAATCGGGCTCATTGTCCTTCTTGGCCATGCCCACACAGGAATGGAGGCTGGTCTTGACCGCACAGTCGTTCATCCCAGCCTTCGCAACACCGCCGCAGGCCTCCCAGCCTGACGGCAGTTCCGGTATTTTTGGAGCCGCAGCGGCCACTTGAGCTCCTGCCAAACTCAATGCCACTAACAATGCGGAATGGACCAGGGCGTTCTTCTTTGTCTTGGTGTTCATTTGAATCTCCTTTGTTAGGTCGAACGATATTGGGAAAGTCGCCGGTTACTGAACATCGATGCATCGCGACAGATTCAGGACTCGATCATGTGGGCTCCTCCTTTTTACGGTGTGGACCAAGTTGATGGCTTCTCATGTGGTGTTCCTAATACCGGATTGTTGCGTTGAGTCTTATCGCCCTGACGGCTCAGTTGCTGTGAGGCAGCTTACGGTCGCCCGTCAGATTCCAGCCGCTGTTTCCGCTTGGCAAAGTACGATGGCGCGCCAATCGTGCCGGCGTTGCCGGCCTAACTGGGAAAGCGGGAAACACCAAGCCGTGGCTTGTTCGAGTGGACTATGGATCGATGCGCTGGCTATCCCAGATACCAGTAGGCCGCTCCACCGATCATCAACATCACCATCATGACGAGCATCATCTTTTCGTGTCCGCACATTCCGTGCTTCTGCATGCATCCCTGCATACTGCACATCATCGACATGGTCTGACCCTCCTTTGTTATAGTGGGAGATAGGTTGCTGCGTTTTCGCTCTCGAAAGAGTTGACATGTATCTAGATGCCTCGATATATCTCTCCGCACATTACCCTCCACCAGATGACAAGGCTGTAAGCTCCCTTACAATTGACTGCCTAATGAACGGATTCGCTGAAAGGGTCCGAAGGCGCCTGAAGTTCCAGGGTCGGCATGGTTCGGCGACAATAGACATGTGGAAGTGCAACTTTATCTTGTCCCTCACGACCGGGCCTCGCAACCTCCGCGTGAGAAGAAGAGTCCTCGGTGGATGTCGCCGATGCTGACCATGCCGACGACCTTGCCGTGGTCGGCGACCGGGATGCGCCGGAAGTTCTTGAGCCCCATATAGGAGGCGGCCTCGAGAATGGGCGTCTCCGGTGACACCGTCAGCGGATTACGCACCATGATCTCCTCGGCTTTCTTCGCCAGCACCTCGGGATAGTTCTGCTCCATCTCCAGAAAGTCCCGGCTGTGCACCGCGTCATGAATGTAGTCGCCGTAATTGGGATACATCGGCAACATGACGTCGCGCAGAGTCACGATGCCGAGCAATTCGTGATTGGCGCGCACGATCGGAATCGCCCCGCAATGCCGGCTCAACATTTTGACGACGATCTCGCGCACGCATTCCGCCGGGGTACCTGTCACCACTCCAGTGGACATCACCTCATGGATTCGCATGGGGGCCTCCCTTCTGTCCGTTAAGCGTGTTCACTGGCCGCCGGGTCTGCCGGCGCAACAGTCCGTGCCTCGTCGATCCAAGCGGGCCCGCTCCGATGATCCAGATGGTATTGTGCCCGGCACGTTTCGCAGCGAACTAGCCAGAGACAGCCGTCCGGGTAGTAATCGCATTGGAGCACCGGCACCAGTTCATGACGGCCACAGGTTGGGCAGGGCAGTTCGTGGAGTTGGATGCGAAGGGCCATTTCCGGTTCGTCTTGAAGTGTCATGGGGTATCTCCTTCCTCGATGAACCCTCAATTAATTGTAGGAAGGGTCTTATCGCTTCGACTATTCTTCTCGGCTTAAGCCGCCACGAGTCTTGGCATCCGACGGCTGTAGACCGTGAGCGGTTCGACCGTCTCGGATGAACGCCGTCTATTTTCGAGAATCGTCGCATCGACGACATTGCCGCAGAGCAGACAGCGATACCCGTTCGCACAGACCTCGCGATTCGTCCCTTGCAGATCACAAATCTGCTCGCTGACCATGAGGCCCTCGCATCGTTCGCAGGTCATGACGCACCTCCCTGTGAGTGATCCGTGTTGTCGCACGCTGTCACCATCCTACCTGCTGGCGCGTCATCCATCTGTAAGGCAGCTCACGGGTTGCGAAAGAAACTCGCACCGTGTGTGTTTGTAAGCCAGGCCACAGACGTGGGATGGGGGGAGTCCTAGAGTGCGGACTCGTCATGACATTTATGCCGCCTCCGTTTAATGAATGAAGCGGAGACGGTCTCTTCATTCACCTACTGTGTTCAGAAAGGAGTGCATCATGTCCAAAGTGGCGATTGTGATTCTGGCCGATACCGAAACCCATGAAGGTCTGGGGCGTGTCGTGAATGCACTGGAAGCGGTCAAGGAGTTCAAGGATGGCCACGACGATGTCCAACTCATTTTCGACGGAGCCGGGCCCAAGTGGATCGTTGAATTGGAGAAGCCCGATCATAAGCTGCACGGGCTCTACAACGCGGTGAAGGATCGGATCGGGGGCGCATGCGAGTTCTGTGCGGGAGCGTTCGGCGTGAAGGACAAGGTGGTGGCGTGCGGGGTGAAGCTGGCAGGGGAGTATGACGGGCATCCGAGCTTCAAGAAGCTCGTGACGCAGGGGTATCAGGTCATCACGTTCTGAGGCGAACAATGCATGGCCCTGTGCAGGCGGGTCACCCCCTGCACAGGGCAGGCTTCTGCCGTGCATACCTCACAGAAGGTGCCTCAGGGTTCGAAGCGTACCCCTCACGGTCATAGGAATAGCGTTGGTGACCATAGCGAGGAGATGTCGTGTCGCGGCGGCGCTTAGCCGATTCCGGGCAAACATTGGCCACAATTTATACTGGCTTCCTCGGTCGCTCGACAGGATAGCCTCTGAGACGGTTTACGTTGCACAGCACGAGAGCTTGCTCACGTCCTTCTTGAAGGTCAGCGCAGCTAGTTTCAGTCCTTCCACCATCGTCAGGTATGGATGAAACGTGTCAGCCAGGTCTTGCACGGTTAGCCCAAATCGGAGCGCGAGCGTCGCCTCTTGAATCACTTCACCCGCTTCCGTCGCGAGGATATGCGCGCCCAATAGGCGCCCCGTGTCCTCTTCCGAGACCAATTTGATGAGGCCCTTGGTGTTTCGGGCGGCCAACGCCCTCGGCACGTGGGCCAACGGCAGGAT
>JAGXAR010000013.1 GCA_018971525.1 Nitrospirota bacterium | reverse complement strand
GCGCCGGAGTTGTTGCCGCTGGTGGCCTCCGGCATGACGTTCAAGGACGGGATCGTACTGAAGTCAGGACACGATAAGAACGACATGAACCCTCAGCCGGAGAGGACCGCCGCCTGAAACCCATTTACACACCTCTTGACGGTGGCTCCAAAGAACATATGCAAGTTTTTGAGAACTATTGGCGTAATAAATAATAGGAGCGATTATGTCGGCTTTTACTGTCACTATGCTGCAAGCGATCACTATTGGAATAGGTTTTGTGATTGACTATTTTTCAATAAAGCCAGTCTGAAGTTGTGGCGAATATTTGTTGGCTTCTTGTTCGGTTTCGCCGTTAGCTGGTCGGCAGGCGTAATCATTTGGGTATTTGTGTTTATGTCAAGCGACCCGAATACTGCAATATTTGCCGGAATGCCAAAATCATTTCTGTTTGCGATAGTTGGCGGTGGCATGGGCGGTTACTTCGGTAGGCGTAACGCGAAACTTCAAGACAAAAACCACACCTAACCCAGCAGTCAACACGGACGCTGCGCGATGAAGCCGCGCAGCGCCGGTTACTTTGAACGTTGTCCTGATCCATCTTATCGGCAAGCTATAACAATGCTTGCACGCCATCCTGTCGGGAAAGGGCCGACCTGGTTCAAGTGCCACATGTCTCCGCTCTGCGGTCCTTAAGCGATCGTTCCTGCCGAATCTGAGAGAGGTTTTCGCCTTTCCGAGCTACTCACAGAAACGTACACAACCGTCTGAACTGGCGGCTGTGGCCTCGGATCCGAAGCGATGCAGGCTAGGATTTCGATGGTTCACACGAGTGGAACAAGTCCGGCCTGTCTGGTTCAACCAAATAAACAAGACAAACCAAACAAACCAATGAAACGGGATGTTAGGCCTAGCGGCGTGGGGGTGGACGGCGCCCGCGTCCGCGATAGGACGGCCCACGGCTGAGACCGGGGAGGCGGATGGTGACGGTGGTCCCTTCGCCTGGCGCGCTGCCGATGGCAATCGAGCCGCCGTGTTCTTCGACGATCTTCTTGACCGTGGCGAGACCCAGACCGATGCCGGCCCGCTTAGTGGTGAAAAACGGCTCAAAGACCTTGTCGACGATTTCTGCCGGGATAGGAGCTCCGTCGTTCTTGATGAGGATCTGATCCTCCACGCCGCGCCCCGCGCGATGCTGGGTGACCTGAATATGGAGATGCCCCCCGGGGCTCATCGCCTCACCCGCGTTCTTGAAAATACTGAGAAAGACTTGCTGGAGCTTGGCTTCGTCGCCGCGGACTGGCGCGATCATCGTCGCATAGTCCTTGGTCACCTGTATCCGTGTGACTTCGAGGTCGGTTGCGACAACCGTGAGCGCGCTCTCGATCACTTCGGGGATGCGGAGGAGCCGTCGATTCAGCTCGAGTGGTTTCGCAAAGTCCAAAATCTCGTTCAGGATGGCTTCGATACGGATCAAATCGCGCATCGCGTTCTCGACGCGCGTCTGCGGGTCGAAGTCGAGGATGCCTTCACCCGTGACTTCCTCCAATTGGGCGCGGATCGAGGCGAGCGGTTCACGCACTTCAGTCGCAAGGAACATGCTGAACTCGCCGATCGCGGCCTGCCGCTCTTGTTTTCTGATGATGGGCTCCGAGGGAGGTGGAGCTGCTGCCTCTCCGGGCGAACCTTTCTGGCCCGTGGCGGGGGTCTGGCTGGTTGGCGCCGGTGCCGGAGCCTGGAGAATTTCTGCGATCTTCACAATAGTCGGCTCAAGCGTGCGGGCATCCGTCTGTTGGTAGCGTCCGGCTTCTTTCGAGGCCAGGGTGATGGTCCCGCCTACTTGCCCCCGGACGAAGAACGGTACGACGAGCGAGGAGAGAAACCGGTCCCTGAACAGATATTTATGATCGAGGAACCGCCCCTGCGTGGAAGCGAGATCATGATCCACGCGTGGCTTACGGTGGCGGACCGCCCATCCGGAGGCTGAGCTGTCGAGCGTGAGGCGGTGGCCCGGTTTCAGATCTTTTTTCCCGTCCTTCTGTTCGCTCTTCAGATCGCCGGCCATTCCCAGGACTTCGACATTGCCTGCGAGGGGGTCGTAGTGGCAGGCCCAGATGCGGTCGTATGCGACGTATTGGTTGGCATCCGTCAGGACGGCAATAATTTTGTCTTGGAGTTCCGGTGTGAGCTGCGACACCGGAGCAGCAAACATTTCTGCCGGACTGGGTGGCGGAGGAACCGGCTCGTGCGCGACAAACGGCCGGCTGAGCACGATATTCATGTCGAACAGGCCTTCGCGCTCCAGCGCTTTCGTGACCTCGTCGCTGGCCTGCTCCATCAAGCTCTTCTCTTTTTTTGCGAACGTGGCGCTCTCTTTTCGTCCGATGACGAGGAAGCCGTATGTCCGGTTCCGATGCCGGAGGGACACTGCGAGCATCGACTTCGCGCCCGGCGTAATCAAGCGGAGGCGAATGGTGCGCCCGCCCTCCTCATCACTCGCGGGTGACGCTGCAGCGATGGCGGGAGCCGAGAGTGTCCGGAGGATTGCTTGAATATCGCGAGGTGTGAAGCCTCGTGCGGCATGGCCGACCAGCGGGCCTTGGTCACGGTGGAACACGGCGGCGAGCGCCGCGTCGACCGGCAGCTCGTTGAGCACGGAAGTCAAGGTCCGCTGGAGATGCGTCTCAGGAATTTGTTTGCTGTGTGGAGCTGTGGGTGTCATTGGTGAGTTAGGGTGGTCAAGCGCGCGCATTCTAACAACGCACGACGAGCAATTCAATGAAAAGGAATAGGTCCTGTTATTCGTCGGGATTGATAATCTTGGGAGGACGTTGAGGGAATGCCTGCGGTTCCGGCAGGCGGGGGCCAGAGGTCCAGGCGTTGAGGATCGTGGTCACCAGGCTGATCACGACCGCGCCGCCGACTGCCGGCCAAAACCCCGCGACGGTGAACCCTTTCACCAGATAGGCGGTGAATTCCAGGAGAAGCGCGTTGACGACGATGAGGAAGAGTCCTAACGAAAGGACGATCAAAGGAAGGGTCAGCACGAAGAGAATCGGTCGGACCAATACATTGAGAAATGTGAGCACGAGGATGGCGGCGAGCCCGGCATAAACCGAGTCGACTTCCAGGCCGGGCACGATCATGACCGCCAGAAATACCGCGATGCCCGTGATCAGGACTCGTATGCCCGCTGCGCGAACCCCGCCACTCAAGTAGTAGTTGTTGAGTTCCCGTGTGACGTGAAGCGTCTGCATCGATCACCCTATTGAACCGGAACCGGCTGCACGGGGGCCGGTACGCGCGTGGCTGCGGAAAAATGGATTTCGGTGGCGAGCAACACTTTGTCGTCCTTCGTGGCCTCGATGACGACCCGATCGCCCACCACAGGCAAGTTGGAGCCTTTCGGATTGCCCTTCTCCTTGAACCGGGTCTGTCTGTTGACCTGCACGTCCACCGTCTTACCCTTAGGCGTTTTGACCTCGATATGTGTCGCGTCAATGGCCGTGACCGTGCCCAGCACATGTTGCCCGGTGCCGTGGGCGAAGCTTGATGTCGAAATGCTGAAGCATGCAAGGGTCAAAATCAGACGTAACCACATGGTGAATCCTCTTTCCTGTATCGACGTCGATGAACTAGTGGTGATGGCCGCTCTCGGTCCGTGCTGCCGCCGCATCGTTCCCTTGCAGGAACTGATCGAAGGCGGCTTCTTCTTCGAGGTCTTTCTTCGTCTTGGGATTGAGTCCCTTCATCTGGTCGAGTTCTTCCGACGTCAATTGTGGGAGATGGCGAATAAAGTGGACCAGCTTCCAACTGTCCAAATCTTTGTCGATGTCACCTTCTCCCCATGCCGGCATGGCGGTGAAGCGAATGCCGTTGTGAATGACCCAGAAGAGTTCCCCATCGGACATCGATTGGGTATCTGGTAACCGCAGGTCCGGCGCTTTCGGGTAGACGTTCTTGCCGATGGGCGTCTGGCCCCTTCCGTCGTTTCCGTGGCATTGCGCGCAGTGGTCGGCGAAGTGCGCCAGCGACTCTTTCATCACGTCGGAGCTCAACGGAATGGGATTCTGCGCGTTCCGCTTCTCGATCGGGACGGCCAGGTGACGGATTTGCCGCGCCAGGAACACCTCGATCGCATGGGGCTCCGTCTTCGCGCTAAAGCCGGTAGTGAATAATTGGTAGCCCAGCCACCCGAAGGTGCCGACAATCCCGAGCCCCACCACGATGATGAAGACGACCAGTTTCGTTCGCATGTCTACAGGTGTTCACTATACAAAGTCTTCAGTCTGATTGCCACCGGGTTACCCCGACGGGGAGAGGCCGCGCGGTCCAGCCAGGCGAACCATCAACAGTACGATGACGGAGAGATGCATCAGCAGTCCGCTCATTCCCATGAACGATTCGCCGCTCCAGAACGTCACGCCGAGATCGAAGACCAGGACGCCATAGTAGAGAGAGGCCGACGCCCGGCAGGAGTCGAGGCGTGACCGACTGAGGCGGCGTGAGTGCAGGGAGTCGGCGCTCGAGCGGAAAATAGATGGCGAGGGAGATGAGTCCGACGACAGCCCACCCGACATAGTTGGCGAATGGCACGCCGGAGTGAATGCCCTGGTCTGGGTAGTAGTAAATCTTGCCGAGGAACCAGCGGTCGCCACGGAGTGCCACGGGATCGATCACCATGTCGATGAAGGCAAACAAGAAGGCGGCCAGCAAGAACACGGACCAACTCGTTCGTACGACCACATCACGATGTCGCGGTTTGAGCCATGGGCGAGTCGAAGCAGGGGACGGCCCGATTGGAAGAACGAGATAGAGCGCGACGCAGTAGGCCTCATAGAGGAGAAAGCTGAAAGATATCGAGTCCATGAACGGAATGTTGGAGAAGTAGAGTTCCTGCCCCAGGGTCGAGCCATTGTGTGGTACCAGCCGAAGAGAATGCCGTTGCGTGTGGACGAAAATTCGCAGACGAAGGTCGTGGCTCAGCTAATCAGCCAGAACCGCTCAGTCGGAACCGCCAGGTTCGTTGCCAGCCAAGGAGCTGAACGGCGGCAAATAGGAACCCGGCCAGAAAGACGAAGACGTAGGGGCGGAGGAGGATGGTTCTAAAGAACAGAGTCAGGAGGTCCATGGGGAAGAGCCTTCATCTTTCAGCGATCAGCCCCGAGCCGAATGCTGAGAGCCGATGGCTAACCGCTTTTTGTTACGCATAGCCGTGATCTCGGAACCACCGTACGGCCTTCTCCAGCGCAACCTCCGGGGGTGTCTGCGGGATGCCGAGTTCCCTGATCGCTTTGCTGCAGTCATAATGCATCTTATCCTTGGCCATCTTCACCCCTTCGAGCGGAATACGAGGTGGCTGGCCGGTGAGGTTGGAGATCCACTGATTGAGGTAAGCCAGGGGGAGAATCGCCAGCCGTGGGAGCTTGATCGTGGGAGCCTTGATGCCGGTCAGGCGACTCAAGATTTCAAATACCTCCCGAAGCATCAAATTTTTGTTGCCCAGAATGTATCGCTCGCCGATCCGGCCCTTCTCCATCGCGAGCAGATGGCCAGCGGCCACGTCATCGATGTCCACGATGTTCATCCCGGTTTCGATATAGGCCGGCATGCGGCCCTTCATGAAATCCACGATGACCTGCCCCGTCGGGGTCGGTTTCACGTCGCCTGCGCCGACCGGGGCACTCGGATTCACGATGACGACCGGCAGCCCTGCCTTCGCGAGCTTCAAGACCTCTTGCTCGGCCAGGTACTTCGACCGTTTGTAGTGACCGGTCATCTGTTCGAGCGAGACGGGCGTCTCTTCCGTGCCGAGTCCTCCGTCGGGCGGAAGCCCGATCGCGCCGACGGTACTGCAGTAGACGATCCGTTCGGTGCCGACCGCTCGGGCCGCTTCCAGCAGATTCCTCGTGCCGGTGACGTTGACGTCGTAAAAAATCGAGGGATCTTTGGCCCAGAGCGCATAGTGCGCCGCCATATGGTAGAGCTGTTGGCATCCGGCGAGCGATTTGCGCAACGAGGCCTGATCGCGCAGATCGCCCTCGACCCGCTCGACGGCCAGATTCTGAATATTTTGGAGGTCGGATCCGGCGCGGGCCAGGATGCGGACGTCGATGCCGCGGTGTACCAGCGCGCGTACCACTGCGCCGCCGACGAATCCGGTTGCGCCGGTGACGAGAACCTTCATGATGAAGACGTAAGCCTTAAAACGTCAAAGGTGACGCGTGAGTAGAGAGAAATCATAGTCTGACCGAGAGGGTTGCGTTTCACGTTTTATGTTTCACGCCGGGGGATCAGTTCTTCCGCGACGTGATGTAGCGCGCCAGTTCGCGGAGCGGGTCGGCAGCCGGACCCAACGAGGAAAGGCGCGCGATCGCGCGGGCCACACAATCGTCCGCCAGTTTTCTGGCTCCCTCGGCCCCGTAGAACGTCGGGTAGGTTTTCTTCCCGCGTTCCGCATCGGTGTTGGGGTTCTTGCCGAGTTCCTCGCGCGTTCCCGTCACGTTGAGCACATCATCCGCGATCTGAAAGGCCAGTCCGACATCCTCGGCATAACTCGTGAGGTCATCCAGTTGGCGGTCGTTTGCTCCGGCGGCTATGGCGCCCATCCGTACCGCTGCGCGAATCAACATGCCGGTCTTATGCTTGTGGATGTTCTGGAGCGTCGGAAGGTCGATATCTTTATGTTCAGCCTGGATATCGAACACCTGACCGCCCACCATCCCCATGTTCCCTGATCCGTATGCGAGTTCTTGAATCAGCCGAACCTGGCGCGCCGGGTCGCAGCCTTTCATGAGATCCGGACGGCTGCAGAGCTCGAACGCCATCGTCAGTAATGCATCGCCGGCCAGGATGGCCATCGCGTCGCCGTACACTTTGTGATTCGTCGGCTTCCCTCGCCGGAAGTCGTCGTTGTCCATCGCGGGCAGGTCGTCGTGAATCAATGAGTAGGTGTGGATCAGTTCCAACGAACAGGCGACCGGCATCAATCCTGGCGCTGGCTGCCCCACCGCTTCTGCCGCGGCGATGGCCAGGATCGGGCGAACCCGCTTTCCTCCTGCCATGAGACTGTATCGCATGCTTTCGTGGAGTGTGGCGGGCGCTGTGGTGGCGCCAGGCATGACAGTATCGAGGAACCGATCCACGTCGACCCGCTTCTGTTCGAGGTAGTCCTTGATGTTCATGGGGGGGGGGAAGCCGAGTTCCTCGTGACAGGCCTTAGCAGGATGCTGAAACAGTCCGCCAGCGGCGTTCTCGCCTCATTCAGACTCTCTATGTATCCCAGAGGGTACGAGTCGGCTCTTCACCCGTTGCGGCTTTGACCGCGGAACGGCACGTCCTAACGCGCCGGGGGTTGAGCGGGTGAGAAGTCTGGCCTTTTGGTCATCCTGCGGGCTGTTCTCCTGTTGTCGAAGACGTGCGAACCAGTAGAGTTCTGGTGTGCCGAGAGAATTGTCTCTCAGCCTTCTAGATCGGCGCGGAGAGTAACAAAATGTCTAAAGGCTGTCAAACAATCGAGGGGGGCTTGGTGGGGGCGGCGGTGAGGGAGAAGAGGTTTCATGACCTCTGCGCCCCTTGCCTCTCGCCTCGCGCCTTCGCTATACTTCGCCGCATGAGCATTAGAAAAGGCGGTGGGGATTGGGAGCCGATGTTGTTGGGGATTGAACCCCGGCACTGCAAGGTGTGCAAGGAAGGACTCTACCGCAACAAGACGTTTTTCACCGGCGGCTGGTCTCGCTGCACCTTGTGCGACGAGTTCGTCCACTACAGCTGCCTGGCCAGCGGCAAAGTCTCGTTCCTGAAAGTCCGCCCCCGCGTGTGCAAGACCTGCCGCGCCGTCCAAGAGGGCACCCCCTCTCCTTCGCCGAAGGTAGAGGCTCCAGTGGCCGTCGGGTCGTGAATCTCAGTTCACAACCAAGCCCAGTGGAAACCCGTCCGGGCTGGCATGCCTTTTTTTCCGAATCAGTCCGGTTCGTCCTGGCGCCGCTGATTCTCCTCTTCAGCGGGTTCTTCACGGCGAACTTCATCATCAGCGGTGCCTATACCTGGCCGCGGACAAGCCGAACGTTGGCGCTGACGCTCACGGTACTGATCCTCTCCCGTGAATTCATCTACAAGGAGCAACTCTCGCTCAACGGGTCGCCGGACCGTGCGCGGTCGGCACTGCTCTATTCATGTGTGTTCCCCTATGTGATCGGCGTGTTGATGATGCTGGCCCTTTGGGCGCTCTAACAGGATGCTGAAACAGTCCGCCGGCAGCGTTCTCGCATCGTTCAGACCCTCAACGGGGACCCAGCCGCCTCACCACTCGGCGGCGCGCACAGACTTGGTGCTCTTATTCGTCGCACCGTGCGCCCCAGAGGGTACGATTTGGGCATTTACTTGCTGGACGGCCTGTTTGAGCATCCTGCAGGAGTGTTGCACTGTTGTGTCACACGCACGGTCCATTGAAGTTCTAGCGTGTTACGCTGGCTCTTTCGCAACCTGCTAGCCTGTTTGCTTCGGCGTAAGGACGGTCGATGGCAGAGATTATCCGCAGCGGAGCCTTTCTCCAACAATGTTGGTCGGTGCATCCGCTCTGCCTGACGATCAAGCGCGTCGAACCGGAGCGCATTGTGGTGGTGACGTGTAGTTCCTGCCGCATGGTACATCGGGTGACGACCAATACGATCACCAGGCAGACATCGGCTGCGGATTCCTCCTCGCCTGACGAGGGGCCTGCGCAGCCGGATGGACTCGTGGCGCTCAAGGCCTGTTTGGGCACCCATGCTCCCGCCCTATCGGTTCGGGAAATGGATGTATTTCAAGATGCGGTATGGGTCCGCTGTGCAGAATGTCGGGCGCAGTACGACCTGGCGGTCTCCCAGTTCGAAACGCATCAGAAATAGCCGGCACCCTCGAGCCATTCGTCCGGCCGGTTGATGATTATGCCCTCACAGTTTACAGACGAAGAAGCGGCTTTGATGGCCGACCAGCACTTTTTTCGCGCCAAGGCACAGATCATGGCCAAGGTGCGCCACTCGCTCGCGGCTACCCATGCGGCGTTGAAAGAGGAAGTCGCGTCGGCTACGCTCGTGACCCCGCCGGATTTCGATTCCACCAACTGCCATTTTGTGAAGGGAGAGCACCTCGAATTCTTTCCCTACCAATATCTGGACTTTCCGAAACACTTCCACGACTCGAACGTCTTTGCCTTTCGGACGCTCTTTTGGTGGGGGCACCACGTCGTGTGCGCCTTAATGCTGGAAGGGGAGGGGATCAAACAGCACAAGGCCAGGATCGTGGACCGGTTTCATCAGCTCGCCGGGCAGGGACTG
Source organism: Nitrospirota bacterium (assembly GCA_018971525.1). Classification (GTDB taxonomy): domain Bacteria; phylum Nitrospirota; class Nitrospiria; order Nitrospirales; family Nitrospiraceae; genus Palsa-1315. Next base: position 60,315 of record JAGXAR010000013.1, on the reverse strand, counting down.
GAACTGTCGTTGGCGCCGACGTTGTGGGAATGGAAACGCGGCGAGGGGTACACGTTGCCGATCACCCATGATCGAAAGGCGCAGATTGCCGCCGTGTTGGCCGAACGGTCTTTTTTGAAGATCGTCCGCTTCGCGCCGTTCACCGATCCTCGGATTCAGTCTGGTCAGGTGTCGGAATTCAGCCGCCAGACCTTTCGGGCACTCCTCCCCATTGTGACCCGCTAGCGAGGAAGGCTGAGGTCGAGGTCAAGGCTGAGCCAAGACCTGACATTCTTCGTCTTTGCCTCAACCTTAGCTTGAGCCTCGGCCTTTTCGGTGCTGGTGGACCTTTTCAGCATCCTGCTCGCACCGGCATTTGTCTCTGATCGGAAACTTGGGTAGACTGGGCCGCTTCAACGGTGGGATCGTCAACTGCAAGGAGGACATGGTGAAACAGACATCGGGACGATTGGGCGTCGGCATCGTGCTCGTGGCTAGCCTGCTGATGGGAGCGGGTTGTGGAGGGACCGGGAAAACACACTATCTGGATCTTCAGCAGAAACAGGTGGCGGCGCAATACATGGAGCCGGAACCGGTCAGAATCGTCATCGAACCCTTCGAGGATCGGCGACTGGAGAAGAATCGGCTCGGTCTGCGGACTCATTTGTGGGGCGGGGTGACCTACTTCAATGTGGCGGGGGAGCGTCCGGGAGACGTGATTACCCAGGCCCTCGCAGATCGTCTAAAAACGCGCGGATGGAAGGATCGGGCCTGGACGGTGCGGGTCGCTTCCAGCGGGGCAGCGACCAATCTGAACGATGCCGACATCGTCATCAGCGGCCAGTTGCTCGATTTTTCAGCCAACGCCAAGAGCCGAATTTTCTCGACGGTGGTGAACACCAGCAGCAAAATGGTGATCACCGCAAGGAACCTTGGCGACCAGAGCGCGACGATCAGGAATGTCGAGGGAGCACAACGTGATACCGTGGTCTGGTTCAGCGAAGACGATGTGCAAGAGTTAATGTCGGCGACCCTGAAGGACGGAATCGATCGGTTCCTCGCCGATACGACGATCGAGCAGAAGGCGTTGCGACCGGTACGTTGATGGGCCGGGGGAAGAGATGATCCACCGTGCGTGAACGTCGTTGGGAAACGACGACCCCTCTGACCTTCGGGCAGGTGCTCGTCGTGGGCGAGCGTCTGGCTGCGTTGGGGTTAAAGCCGGCGGTGCCTGCGAAGGACGTCATCTGTTATGTCGAAGAATGGACGGTCGAGTCTCATGAGGATTTCGACCAACTGGACGCGTGGTCCACGGAAGATGTGACACTGATCCACGTCCGAGAGGGGTGGCGCGGGGATTTCTTTCTCTTGGCCGGGGCCTACCACACCGTCTACCAGCGCTACCAAGATGTGGGCACCTACTGCTCGATCAGCCATCCCTGGCGCGTTCGCGATCCGTTACGGTTGCACGATCCCCGCAGCATGCTCTGGCTGGGATTTCGCCACGCCCATTCGTTTATCCGCGTACGCCTCCAAACGAAAGACGTCATCACTCCCGGCGAGACGCGCGGCGATGCCGAGCGGGCGCAGTGGCTGGAGGAACGGCGCACGGCGTTTCTCGAAGCGATCACGCTGTTGGAGCTTCCCATCGTGACATCGATTGAGAAGGACCAGCTGGTTTTGCGTCCGGTCGATCCCTCCGTGCCCTTCTTCTGCTCCTGGCCCGACGCCTTTGGGCCCTGTCAGTTTGAATACAATACGGCAGACGCCTATGAGTTCCTTGTGCCGGCCAGTAAATTGGCCGCGACCTCGGCACCGGAACCAGCCAGCGTCCGGGCCTATCTGACTGGCTTTTCAGAGGACGCGCTTGTGGAGTTTCAAACAATTGAGCCAACTGCCCGCTCCGTCTATCGCTGTTCTGTGCATTGCCCTCTCGACGACTTGCCGGAGATCCGATCGGCGATCGATCCCGATGGCCGCCTCTATAGTACCCTCTGTGAGTTTCAAACACAGGAACTTCTTCCAGGCGTAGAGGATGCCTCTGTCATTATCGGGATCGTCGGCAACGAGGCGGGATTTCACATCGAGGCCCGTCTGAACCGGGCCCCGCTGAACGAGGATCTGATGGCCCCATGGTTGGAACGGTTGATCGGGCATTCGGTGGTGTACGCGCCTCTCCCTCCTTTCCTCTAACGGACGGCTGAGAACGACCCCCAACTTCGTTCTCGCCCCGAAAACATCTACAACGTAGCCCATTCGGAGAGCAAGCTGTCTTGGCAGCTTGGGGTGGGCGGGTAAGAAATGGTACGCCTCCGGTTATTCCTCTCCTGCTGCCTTGCTCGGGACAAGGCGCGCTCTTGGGCGAAGAGGCTGTCTTGGCAGACTCAGGGCGGGAGGGTGAGAAGGATGATCGTTTTGAGCCATCCTCTTTCTCCCTATTGATTGACAATCTTGCGGATATGCTGAAACGTTAGGGCCCATGTCCGCTTCGCACGGTATCAAGGCACTACTCGCCAAGCCCTTCATGTCGCCGGTGTTCTTCTTTTCCGGTGTCGCCTATGACACGCTGACGCTGACGCGCATCGATCGCCTGCAAGACAATCTGTTGCTCCTGATCTATCTGCTGCTCTTGGGCGTGCTGATCGTGCTGACAGGGCGATTGGGAATCGAGCCGGCGCCGGATCGGGGGCAGTTAGCTGCCCTCTCACCCTTCGCGCACTGGGTGCTAAAGGCGAGGCCCTACTATCCCATGGCCAGCCAGTTTCTGTTGGGCGGGCTCTTCAGTGCCTATGCAATTTTCTACTCCCGTAGTGCCACCCTCACGAGCACCGCTATTTTCTTCTCGCTCATAGTGGCGCTGCTCGTCGGGAACGAGTTCCTACGAGATCGCCTCTCGAACCTGCGCTTGCTCGTGAGCCTCTACGCCCTCGTCTGTTTTGGGTTCTTCACATTCTTCTTACCCGTCGTTACGGGGTACATGAACACAGCGATCTTTTTCCTTGGCGCCGGGTTGAGCGGAATAGTGACGTTGCGGGTGGTTCAGCTCATTTATTGGAAGAATCCAGAACGCTCGAAGCGCGAGGCGGTCGGGGTCACGGTGCCTGCCTTCGCGTTGATCGGGCTGCTGGTCGGGTTTTATTTCCTCAATTGGATTCCTCCTGTGCCGCTCTCCTTGAAGTTCGGCGGGATCTATCATGAGGTGAAGAAGAGCGGCGACCGGTTCGAACTCTCGTTCGAGAGGCAGTGGTACCAAGTCTGGAAACGGTCGGACGACACCTTCCCGGCCAATGAGCCGATCTATTGTTTCACGGCGGTCTTTGCCCCGGTCGATCTGAATACCACCATCTATCATCACTGGTACTTCCGCCCGAACAGCGACAAACCCTTCACCCACGCCGACAGGATTCCCATCAGGATCAACGGCGGGCGCGAAGGCGGCTATCGGGCTTATACGTTCAAGCAGCGGCTCGACCCAGGCGATTGGCGCGTGGACGTCGAAACCGAAGAGGGGCGTATCATCGGACGGGTCACGGTCCGTGTGGAAGAGCAGGGCGACATTCAGCCATCGCTCAGGACCGTCTCGTACTGATCAAGCGGATGAGCGGGCTCTAGTTGCTTGACGAACGAGAAGGAGCGGGACGCCCGCCAAGAAAGGCGACCATGTCGTCTACAACGGGAGCGATCTTCCTGAACCAGGGCGACGAAGTGTCGCTCAATGACTCCCGGGCAAAGCAGCTTTCCAACGAGATGGTGCGAGTCAAGGCATGAGTCACATTCATCGATCACCCCATTGAACTGGGCTGTCGCCAGGCGATAGCCGGGGTGGAGCATGCCTTAATGGGTACAAGGTCTGTGTGAGCCCGCATATGGCTTACCGAGAGAAGGGTATTGCGGATCCCATCCCTCCGGATGCCTTGCTCTTGGTGGAATTGTGGCTGGGAGGGATCGCTGCGCATTAACATGAGAGTTATGGTAAGTAATAGAGACATTCGGATTTTTAGAACTCGCGAACTGCCATGAGGCAACTAGTCCCTTGTCCTTCCAGCCCCAACTGCGTCTCAACCCAAGCGAAAAACGGGGAACACGCCATTGCGCCGTTTCGCTACCAGACGACCAGAGCTGAAGCGAAGGAAGCGCTCAAAGCCATCATTCGATCACTTCCTCGCACCAAGCTTGTCGAGGAAGACGAGACCTATCTCCACTACGAGTTCACCAGCTTCTTGCTGCGATTCGTGGACGATGTGGAATTTCTGTTCGAAGACGAGACGAAAACGATCCACTTCCGGTCTGCATCACGGACCGGCTATGGAGACCTGGGTGTGAACCGGCGCCGGATGGAAGATATTCGGAAGCTCATCGAGGGGAAGTTATAGGGGCGGCCAGGCTGAGGCCTGAACGCCCGGTCCTCTGCGTGCTACGGTGTGTTCAGCATCCTGTTAGAGATCTCGATGAGCATCCAAACCTACACTGCGTCGGTCAGTCGGGTCAGGGATCTGACCCACGATGTCCGTGAACTCGAGATGGTGCTGGTCGAACCGAAAGACCTCTCGTTCAAGCCGGGCCAATTTATCTCGTTCGAAGTGCGGAAGGAAGGGTTTCCCGCTCCGGTCGTGAGGCCCTACTCGATCGCCTCGCCACCAGCACAACGGGGTCGGGTGACGCTCGTCTTCAATCTGGTGGTGGGTGGTCCGGGGTCGACCTATCTCTATGGCCTTCGGGCCGGAGATCGCACCACTTTCAAAGGGCCGGCTGGTTCTTTCTATTTGAAAGACGATGGCACGAGGGACTTGCTGTTCGTGGCGACCGGCACCGGCATCGCGCCGATTCGATCCATGATCCTGGCGCAGCTTGAGCGACGGACGACCCAAGCCGTCACCCTGTTTTGGGGCCTACGCAGCCAGCGGGACCTCTACTACCAGGAGGAATTTCAGTCCTTAGCAGGGCAGTATCCCCGATTTTCCTTCGTGGCCACCCTGTCGAAGCCGGAAGCAGGCTGGACCGGTGTCACTGGGCGTGTGACGGCCCTGGTCCAGGACCGCATCACATCGGTCCGCAATCTGGCGGCTTATCTCTGTGGCAATGGGGGGATGATCCGCGAAGTGACGGCGCTATTGCAGGCTCAAGGTCTTTGCCCGATCTATCGAGAGAAGTGGTATGACGAGTAGCAGGCTGCTGAAAAATACCTCCAGCTTCGTTCTCGGCTCGCTAAATCCTCAACGTACCCCGAGGGTACGCCCCGGTTTTAACTCGCCTGCGGCCTTGCTGAACGTCTTTTTGACCAGCCTGCAGCCGGCTGTTGAAGTTGGACCGTGAACATCTGATACGGGGTGTCTACACGACGAGCGATGCTTCTCAGCCTGATAGATCGAAGCTGTATGGTCAGTGAGCGGGGCTGGGTGGCTTTGGCCCGAGTCGGGTCGTGTGCTGGAAGACGCATTTCGGACAGGTGTAGTGGACGAACTGCATTCCACCGACGAGGCGCTTCTTCATTGGCACCTTACACCAGGTGCAGAGGCGATCAGGGAGGTCGGCTGAGGTCGCAGTCGGGTGCGGTTGTGGTGGAGTGAAATCGGCCATGGCCGGCATTCTCTCCGACCGCCGAGAACCTTGTCAATCGATCGAGTGGCCCCTGAAGGCTGCGGTATGAAAAAAAGTTGCTCCCTCCTCTATGATGCGAAAAATTTCGTGGTATATTCCAAAATACAGGTGCAGCGTTACAGTTTTTTCACGTTCCTAACAGAAAGGTGTGCAACCTCTATGAGTACCTCGGCCGATTCAGAGTCCGCGATCTTTCCATCCGAGTCCCCAGCAGCTGCCCCGATTGCCCCCCAAGAGATGGTGGGCGAGGGGAAAGCGTGGGGACTCTGCACCGCAGTTGACCTCCAAGATTGTAATCCCGACCTGATCCGCAATGCCGACCATATTCGCCGCTATGTCGTCGAGCTCTGCGAACTCATCGACATGAAGCGTTTTGGCGAGTGCCAGGTCGTCGATTTCGGCTCAGGCCGCGTCGCCGGCTATTCCATGGTGCAGCTGATCTCGACCTCGTTGATCAGCGGTCATTTTGCGAACGACACGAACAACGCCTACCTCGACATTTTCAGCTGCAAGGGCTATGACCCTGCCGTCGTCGAGGCGTTCTCCAAAGATTTTTTCGGCGCGCGTCGCAGTACCGCGACGGTTACGCTCCGCTACTAGCAAGGGACCGGGAGCCGCGGTGCCGCGGCTCCCGTATCGATTCGAGCAGGCTCCGCATAGACTATTGTGGCACGCTTGAACTTCGATGGTCCGCACGTGTGGCACAACAGGGCATCACTCCCGCAGGATGCTCAAAATGTCGTCCAGCAAGGCCGCAGCGAGTGAAGGGCCGGAGGCGTAGCATTTCTCACCCGCCCACCCCAAGCTGCCAAGACAGCTTATTCCCCGAGTGGGCTACGTTGAGGATGCTTTCGATGCGAGAACGCTGCCGGCGGACTTTTTCATCATCCTGCTGGAGACCATCGCCTTCCCACGAACCATGAATCCCAACACCATCAAAGAGTTTTTTGAGCTTCTCCCGGGTCAGCTCGATTCAGATGCCGCCGAAGATCTTGATGCGGTCTACCAATTTGATTTGAGCGGCGTGCAGGGAGGACAGTATATTCTTACGATCCAAGGGGGGGCCTGTCATGTCGCAGAGGGGATGCATGCGGACCCGCACGTCTTGCTGTCGATGGCCGGGGAGGATTGCATCAAGATTTTGAAGGGCCAGTTGAGTGGACCAGCCGTCGCTATGTCGGGCCGACTCAAGATCAGCGGGGACATTGGCTTGGCGATGCAACTGAAGGCGCTTTTTCCCACCGTCGGGTAACCAGCCAGCTTCTCTATTTGTCAGTCGATGTCTGTCCCGGTTCTGCCGGTATCCAGTCGACATTCTGTGGCGCCTCGTCCGCATGGCGGGGGAATCGTTCCTCTAAAATCACATAGATCGTGGGGACGAGAAAGAGCGTGAGGATTGTGGAGACGCTGAGTCCTCCGACGACCGCGCGCGCCAACGGGGCGTTCGTTTCTCCGCCGGTTCCCCAGCCGATCGCCATGGGGAGCAGCCCCACGACGGTGGCGAGGGAGGTCATCAGAATGGGTCGGAGTCGCGTCCGCGCGGCTGTGACCGCCGCATTATGTAACTCACGCCCTCGCCGCCGCAGCACGTTCGTATAATCCACCAGCAGGACTCCGTTTGAGACCACGATGCCCAGCATCATGATGATGCCCATCATCGATGTGGTGGAGAGCGTCGTATCGGTCAGGAAGAGGATCAGAATCACGCCCGGGAAGCCCATCGGGACCGAAAACATGATGACGAAGGGGTCGATCAGCGATTTGAATTGGGCGGCCATCACCATGTAGACGAGGATCAGTGCCAGGATCGTGGCGAACAGCAGTCCCTCGAACGTCTCTCTCTGTTGTTGAATCTGGCCGGCCAACCGGATGCTGAAGCCGGTGGGGAGCTGGATCCTGGCAAAGCCCGCCTCGAGGTCAGAGGCGATGGCGCCGAGGTCCCGGTTCACAGGGTTGGCGGTCAGATGGACCACCCGTTGAAAGTATTTGCGGTCGATCTTCACCGGGCCCGCATTGAGTTTGAGCGAGGCGACGTTTTTCAAGAGGACCGGCTCTCCGGTTCGTGCGGTCAAAATGATGTTCTCGATGTCCGTGAGATCCTTGCGATGTTCTTCCGAAAGCCAGGCGCTGATGTAGTACTCGTTCCCGTTTTGCGGGTCGGTGTAGATGATGGGGTCGGTTTGGCCGTTCCCGTTGAGTGAGAAGAGCACGGCATTGGCTACGTCCGTTTCGCTGATCCCAAGGAGGGCGGCCTTCTCGCGATCCACCACCACGTTGACCTCTGGATAGTTCTCCTCACGGCTGACTTCGATGTCGGCCAGGCCCTGTATTTGGTGCATCAGGGTTTCGGCCTCCCGGATGAGTCCCCGGGCTTTCTCGAAATCGTATCCGTAGATCTCGACGTCGACGGACTTCTGCGACCCAAAGCTGGTGACCCGTTTGACGAGGCCGCCCGGATCGAAAAACATCGCGACGCCCGGAAAAAGCTTGAGGACTTTGGGCCTCACGTCGTTCATGATTTGCACTTGGTTCCGTTTTCGTTTGTCCGGCGAGACGAGATAGACGGAGATGACCGACGTATGGGGGCCGGTGTTCGGATTGAACAGAGAGGAACGGCCCTGGGCCAATACCCCGGTACTGGACACCATGGTTTCCAGTTCCTCGGCAGGGATCTGTTCCCGCAGCACCCGTTCGACCTCGGCCACTTGCTGTTCGGTTTTTTCCACTCGCTGACCGACCGGTCCGCGCAGGACAATGCGGAACTGGCTTTCATCCGACACCGGAAGAAATTCCGTCCCGATCTTGGGTACCAGCGCAAGCGAGGCGGCGAAGAGGAGGAGGATGCCGGTGATGAAGAGTCGACGATGGGCCAAGACCCAGCGGAGCGATCCCTCATAGCCTTTGTCCAGGGACTCGTACCGTTCGCGACTCCAATCCATCAGGCGCACGAACCATGTCGGCATCGAACGGTGGGACTCCTGTTCCGGCTTGAGGAATTTGTAGCAGAGAGCCGGGGTCACTGTGCGTGAGACGAAGAAGGAGGTGAAGAGCGAGATTGCAATCGTGATGGTCAGGGGAATCAGGAGCAAGCGGGCAATCCCGACGACGAAGAAAATCGGGAGGAAGACGACGACCGTGGTGATCGTCGAGGCGAGGATGGGCATCGCCACCTCGCGGGCCGCTTCCAGGATCGCGTCCCAGCGGCGGGGCGTGGTGTTGAGATGTCTCTGAATGTTCTCGAGTTCCACAATGGAATCATCGACGAGCCGGCCGATCCCGAGGGCCAGGCCCCCCAGCGTGAACACGTTCAGGGTTTGCCCGGAGAAGTAGAGCACGATGAAGGTCACCATGATCGAGAGGGGAATGGCGACGGAAATGATCAGGGTGCTCGTGAGATTGCGGAGGAAAATCAAGATGACCGCTGCGGCCAACAGCGATCCGTGTAGCGCCTGCTCGATGAGGTTGCTGATCGACTGGCGGATGTAGACCGATTGGTCGAAGGAAATACCGAGCTTCACGCTGGGCGGGATGCCGACCATCTTCGGCAGGGCCTTGCGCAGCGCATCCACCACCTCCACAGTGTTGGCGATGGGCTGTTTGTTCACCCGCAGATACACGGCTCTGGCCCCGTCTGTTCTGACGATGTTGGTCTGAATGTCAGACGAATCGGTCACGGTCCCGACATCCCGCACACGCACGGGGCTGCCCTGCTGGTTGACCTTCACGATCACGTCCTGGATCGGGTCGACCGTGCGGAACTGATTATTGGTGAAGACGTTGTAGTCCAGGTTGCCGGCTTTGATGTCGCCCGAGGGGAGAATGAGGTTGGCGGCCTTCACGGATTTGACCACGTCGAGAATCGAGAGGCTCCGGGCGTTCAGCAGAGCCGGGTCGAGATTGATGTTGATCTGGCGGATCTTCCCGCCCTCCACGGTGGCTGCGGCGACGTTGGCGATCTGTTCGATTTGCGGCGCAATCGTATTAAAAGCCAGGTCGTACAGGGCCCGTTCGTCGAGATCGTCGCTGGAGACCGTCACGAAGGAGACAGGGATATTGGAGACGTCGAACTTGACGATGAAGGGTTGCAGGATGCCGGGCGGGAGACTGTTGAGAATTTGGGTGATGCGTTGCATCACCTCCATCTGGCCGACGTTAATGTCCGCGCCCCAGTTGAACCAGATCTGCACCCCGCCGATGCCTTGTTTCGCGAACGACTCGACGTGCTCGACGTTCGACGCAGAACTGACGGCTTTTTCGATGGGATAGACCACGCTCTGTTCGATGTCGAGCGGCGGCGCTCCTTTATAGATGACGCCGACGAAGGCGACGGGCACTTGAATCTGTGGAAAGAGATCGACCGGCAGCCGCTGGAGGGAGGTGGCACCCAGGATCACCATGGCCAAGGACAGCATCAAGATGCCGATGCGATTGCGAAGTGCGAGGAGGGTTAGCCACATGATGGAGACGTGAAACGTGAAATGTGAGAGGTGAAACGTAAGACGTCAGGGAATGAGTAAGGAAATGGAAGGCGAACTGGTGTCTTCACTGCACGCCTCGCGCTTCACCCCTCACGTTTCACGGGTTCGAGTGATTGGGTCTGCACGGGAGTGCCATCATGCACGAGGTCCTTCCCGGAGACGATCACCTGCTCCGACCCGTCCAACCCTTTCGTGATCTCGACCCGGTTCTCGTCGCGTACCCCGATTTCCACCGGCACGCGCCGGGCCTTTCCTTCGCGCACAATGTAGACATATTGGGCATCTTCCAATCGGCTCACCGCGTCGATGGGGATCTGAATCGTGTTTCGATGGGTGCCGACCAGGACCTCCACGCGGGCGAACATGCCGCCTTTCAATACATGATCCTTGTTCGGGAGATCCACTTCGACCGTCATCGTACGGGTGGCCCGGTTCAGCGCCTGGACGACGCGGGTGACCGTGCCTTCGAATACGCGATCGGGATAGGCCTCGGCGCGAACTTCTGCCTTTTGACCCAACTGAATGAGCGGGACGTCTTTCTCGACTACCTCGATCAGAATACGGACTGTCTGGATCTCATGGAGGGTGAGGATCCCGCGCGAGATGGTGGAGGTGCCGGCGGTTGCCCCGCTGACATAGGCCCCGAGATCGAGGTTCCGCTCGGCCACGTAACCAGCGAAGGGTGCACGGATATATGAGTAGGCCAGGTTCGTTTCGGCCTGCGCCAGGGCCACGGCCATTTGCTGGACCTGCGCGCGGAGTGAGTCGAGAGCCGCCGCTGCCGCGTCGTATGCGACCTGGGCGTTATCCAGATCTTGCTGCGACACAAACTGGTCTTTGATTAGCGCCTGCATCCGATCGAGCGTGAGGGTGGCATTGCGGACACTGGCATCCTGCTGCGAGACTCTCGCTCTGGCTGCAGCCAGGTTTGCCTTGGCCTGGTTGACGGCATGCTGATAATCCGTGTGATCGATCTCGATCAGGAGTTGGTTGGCTTTGACCAGGTCGCCTTTGTCGACGTAGATTTTTGCAATGTAGCCGTCGACCCGTGAGAACAGATTGACCGATTGGTTCGGGTTGATGTCGGCGGTATAGGTGAGTCGAATGTCGAGGTCCTGCTTCAGCGGCGCAACGGTGGCGACGGTGATGGCCCGGGTCTTGCGGGGGTCGCTCTTGGCGCCGCTGCTGAGGCGGAACACGACAAGGGCCGTGACTGCAAAGAAAACAATGACCCCCAGCGTGACAATCGGATGTTGTTTCAAGGGATTCATCGCGAACGCCTCCCCGGAGTCTTACGGCTGGATGGTTCCTTGATCAGTCCGGTGAGGAAGAGGTCGACGTAGTTTGCCACCGTGGCCTCATGGGATTGATGCATCGGGACCCCGAAGATCTCATGGAGCAGACGGTGATGGACCACCATGCCGATGAATGCGCGGGCTGCCAGGAGGGGATCGACCGGGCGAAACGCACCGTCTTCAATCCTTGTTCGAATGTAGGCGGCGAGGTGGTCATAGAAGACCTTGTGGTGTCTGCCGAAGAACATCTCGGATAGTTCATGCCCTTCCAGCGCGCTGAACAAGAGGAGTCGCAAGAACGTGGAATCGACGCCGGGACGGATGCGATAGCTCGCAATCATCGTAAACACGCGATGGTCGTCGTGCTTCCCTGCCGCCTCCTCCACCGCTTCGAGCAGTTCGTTGATGATCACCTTTTCTGCCAGGATCGCGGCGTAGAGCGTCCGTTTCGTCGGGAAATATTTGAAGACCAAAGCCTCGCTCACGCCGGCCGCCTTGGCAATTTCTTTTGTAGTGGTGCCGTTAAATCCCTTCGCTGCAAATAGGGACGCGGCCGCGGCAATCAGCCCGGCCTGCCGTTCTTTACTGGAGGCGCGCACGGTTCGAGGTGTCTGTGTCATTGAGCGTCAACGATAGTGAGTGAGTAGTTACTCACTCACTATCGGACGATAGCATGCTGAATGGTTTCCTGACAAGAAACGATGACGTTGCTGGCTAGAGGGGACTGAACTGCACCGATGTTGCCGAGCATTCCGGCTGGTAGGAGTCAGCCCGCCGTAGGCGTATCCGAGAAGCTCTTAGGGCAGTGATTTGAGGTGTGTCGGTCGTGTGCCCGAGTGGTCAACGAGGGAAAACAAGGGATGTCCGCCTTCAAGGATGGAGCGAGTCGTCTGCTTCCAGAGGAAATCACGTAACCGCGTTCGCTCTCGCGCCGAGATGCGGAGAAACTCGATTCCGTATTCGTTTTTCGCGACCCGGATGACCCGAACCTCTGAGATGAGAACCGGTCGGGGCGTCCCAGAGATGGTCAGGTAGAGATCCCAGAAGCTTCCTATGGGCAACAGCTCTGCGCCGGAGAGCTTGAACCCGCTCTCAGACAGGTCAAGGGCCATTCCATTGCCGACATGTTGGAAGCTATCGGTTGCGGAAAAGCGGACCATGAACTGAACGAGGCACTCGTTGAGCGCCTCTGCGGTCTGTGGTCTGAAACGGAGGTCTGGTTGTCACTCGCTTGCCAGGCCGTCGTCGTCTTGTCATAGGGGTCTCTGTACAGCAGGCACTCCGTCTAATCGGAATGTGTGAGGTTCGAACACAAGAAATGACGGAGCCGGTTACCTTCCCGTAAGCCCATCTTGAGGATCTCGACTCCAAACCGACGTCCTGAGGTCCATGCCACTCTCGCTTCCATCACGAAGAGCGGGTCCTTTCCGTCGGGGAGGTAGAGGAAAATCGTAAGTTCCATCCCCGGCGCAACGGCGGTGTTGCCGCGAATGCCCAATCCATGATGAGAAAGATCCGTGACCATGCCATCGCCCATGAGAACCTCGCCGGAACGGTCTTGCGCCGAGTACATCAACCCGAACTCTACTGGGGTCCGGGAGGTTTGCCTCTGATTGACCGCCTCCGCCACAGACTGAAGCCTACTTCCGGATGTGACCTGTGCTCGTTTCATGAGGGCACCTCCTTGTTCCTGCTACGGTCTCAGATGCCGCGGTCTGAGGGGGTGATGCGATCCCACAAGAAGAATCGCAGATGATTTTGCTCCTCCAACTTCAGGGTCCCCAACTCCACCCCGAATCGACGTCCCTCAACCCAGGAGACCCGGCTTTGGGCAATGCATAGCGGCTCCTCCACTCCAGGAAGGTCGACAAAGAGAGCCAGCTCCATTCCGGGTTTGACCGGGCGGTTCCCGCGAATACCAATCCCGCTCGATGAGAGGTTGGTGACGACGCCGTCCGCCATGAGTATCTGGCCGGCGTCCATGCCGGAATAGAGCAACGAGAAGAGTGTCGGGGTTCGTCTGCCGTGCCGGCGGTTGGATTGACCGGGGAGTTCATCTACTGCGGTGGTGGGAGCGATGGTGTGAGCATGCATGATTTCCTCCGTGACGTTGGATCAACGCTTAGACGATTCGGAATGCCGTCCGCCGATCGTCCAAGGACGACAGGCTGACATGTTTCCAGATCACTTCTTGCAGCCGCTTCCGCTCTTCCGCTGACAGCTTGGGGAATCTGACAGAAAATGAGACTCGATCGATCCAGGAGACGGTGACGCTGGTGAGGCACATGGGGGCCTGCCCATCCTCAAGGTAGAGGAGCAGGGTGAGGCTGCTTCCCAGCGAGCTTGTGGTCATGCCCAAGATCTTGCATCCAGTTTTGGAGAGGTCTTTCAGGGTTCCCTCTCCTGTGACGATTCGTGCGCCTTCTGCTCCTGAGTAGCTGACTCGGTAGCGAATCGGAACGCGTTCGGCATACCGCCTATCCAAGAGCGAATGAGCTTTCTGGCTGTTAATCTTGAGAGCAGGGTGACTCAGCTTCATCGGTGCCTCCTCCGTGGTTCCGCCGCGGTTCCTCTGTCCCTCGCGACAGTTTGAGAATACCGCATCCCGGAATTTCGACCATCCCTAAAGAGAGGGGATTGAGGCCCCACCAGAAGAGGGGGAATTGGACGCTGGGCCACAATGGCCGAGGGTTTTACGGGGATGGGCGAGCCCATGCTGGAGAAAGACAGCGAGGCTGATCGTGAGAGGGAGGATACCGAAGGCTACTGGAGAATCTTGGCCCAAGCTTTGAAGATGGGCACGGAGGTCACGGTATGGCCGCGGTCCGTCAATTCTTGGGCGATGTCCGTGAAGATAGTTGCGCTTGAGGCGAGACCGTGCCGCAGTTGTGAACATAGCAATTGTGGCATGATAGACGTTCAATGGCCCGCGGCTCTGGGGCAATGGGAGAGTATCCGGCAGAATGCTCAAACGTTTTCCAGGAAGGCCGCAGCACGCGAAGAGGCTCTGCGTACTCTCTTCGGTATGGGGAGCCTCTTCGCGGGGCGAGAACGAGGCTGACGGACTTTTTCAGCATCCCGCTAAAAGTTTTTGGACCTTCAGGCAGAAGGCGCGTGCCGGTTAAAACACGGTGGGCGAATTACCTTCGGTGATTTTGCGGCGGAGTTCCTGGCTTTCGAAAAAGATGATGCCGCGATCGGCGCCGGTCTCGTATCGGAGGTTTACATCGGTCTCGAAACCAGTCCAGCTAAAGACTTTGACGGGGCCGCCGGCGATCTGTCCCGGTGTGCGGTCGAGCGAGCCATAGAGGGATTGGAGATAGGCAAGAATCTGATCGTGGGTTGCCTTGCCCTGGTAGCGGACGGTGACACGTGCGAATTTGCCTTCTGAGGTCACGAATCGCATGGAGTCGACCTTCACCGGGCCGAGCGAAGCAGCCCCGGTCTTCAGTTCAAAGGTTTGAGACCGACCGGTGTCTTCTACTTTAATGAAGGTGTCGGTTTCAGAAAAAGTCGCGCCCCAGGGGATCCCCTCGAACCCGTTAGGATCGTTCTGCATCGGCACGGCGAATGCCAGGGTGCTCTGCAGGACGAGCGCGAAAAGGATGCAGATGAGGGAGGTGTGACGGATCCGCGGCTCCGTGTGGGGAATGCATGAAATATTAGTCGGCTGAATCGGCCATTTGGTCGTTGAACCGAGGGGCCAGGGTGCGGCTGTCGATAAAAATGAATCCCCGCTGCGTGTTCGCATGGTAGGTCAAATTGATCTCAGTATCAGTCCCTCGCCAATTATACTGCTGATTGAGGCCCCGCATCATCTGCCCGGGGACGCGCTCAATGGAGCCGAACTGTTGTTCCAGATAGGTGAGGATCTGTCTGTGCCGATCGTCACCCTGGTAGCGGATGGTCACGCGGGCGAATTGTTCATCGACCGACAAGAAGCGGACGCTCTCGACCGGGATTCCGGCAAACAACGGCGGGCTATCCCTCAATTGGTATTCGTTCACATGCTGGCCGCCCCTGGTAACTTCCAAGTCCGGCCTTGCCGTCAGGGTGGTACCCCAGGACAGGTTCTGAAAACCGTTCGGATCGTTCACCATCGGCACCGCATGGGCAAGAAAGGGGCGGCTCATACAGAGCAGGAGTCCCAGCAGGGCAAGGTGTCGGCCCGCGTGATTTCTCTGCCGTCCGATCATGTCAGAACGCTACCATGGCCGATCGCATGGAGCAACTCCCTCAGTTTTGTTGAGAATGTCTCGAGGCATAGCTTATAATGCGCCCGCTTTTCCATGTGCATAGCGACGAGGAACCGACACGATGATTGAAAGCGACGCGTTTGTCCAAGCCCTGCAGGATATCGGGGTGGATTTCTTTACGGGGGTCCCGGATTCGATTCTGGGCGGCATCATTGCCGAGTTGATGGAGCGGCGACTCTATACCCCGGCCGTTCGGGAAGATGAAGCAGTCGCCATGGCCGCCGGTGCCTACATGTCCGGCAAGGTCCCCGCCGTGCTCATGCAGAATTCCGGACTGGGTACGTCCCTCAACGCCCTCATTTCGTTGAACGTGATTTACCGCCAGCCCTGTATTCTGATTGTGTCCTGGCGCGGCTATCAAGGCAAGGATGCGCCGGAGCATCTGGTGATGGGCGAGGTGATGCCGCAGTTACTCGACACGATGAAGATCCCCCATCGCACCCTGTCGGAAAAGGCGGCGATTGACGATCTGAAATGGCTGGCGGAGACGTTCATGAAGCAGCGAATCCCCGTCGCCCTCTTGATTACAAAAGGTGTCGTGAGAGGGTTGCATCCATGAGGCCGGAACAAGGAACAATGCAGAGTCGAGCGATGGCCATGGCGGCCTTATTGGAACTGCTCACCGATCAGCCGGTGATTATTTGCAACGGATTTCCCTCGCGTGAGGCCTACAAAATTGCCGATCGTCCGACCCATTTTTATATGATCGGGTCCATGGGCGTGGCATCGGCGATCGGGCTGGGCGTGGCGCTGGCCAAGCCGAACAAGCAAGTCGTGATATTCGACGGTGATGGGAATGTGTTGATGGGGATGGGCACCTTGGCCACGGTCGGTGCGCTTAAGCCGAAGAATTTTATTCATGTGGTGTTCGACAATGAGGTCTATGGTAGTACCGGCAATCAGCCGACGATTTCCAATGTGGTCCCACTTGAGAAGGTGGCGAAGGCGGCCGGGTATGTGAACGTCGAACGGGTACGGGAACGCGAAGACCTCGTCTACGAGTTCAAAGACATGCTGAAGAAAGACGGGCCGAGCATGTTGCTGGTGAAAGTCAATGAGATGGTGGAAGATGTCGGGCGCGTGATGCTTGATCCGCCGGACATTACGAAGCGGTTCATGAAAGCGATTGAATGAGCGATCGAGCCGCTCCCTTGTTCGCGCAACGCGCAGCCTGTCGGGAAACGCGGCGCCTCGGCGCCGCGAGTGTAGGGGAGTGAGAACGGTAGTGAAGCCCTCGTTGGACGCGCTCGGTCGAAGCGGTTTCGATCGCTGGTACGGGGTGGAAGGAAGGAAGAGAGAGACAAGATGATCTTATTGAATCCAGGACCGGTGAATGTGTCAGAGCGGGTACGGCAGGCGCTGTTGCGTCCGGATATCTGCCATCGGGAGTCGGAATTTACCGAACTCTTGCACGGGATTCAGGTGAAGCTGCTGAAGCTCTTTGTGCCTGGGGCGGAAGCGGATTATGCCGCTGTGGTGATGACCGGATCGGGAACTGCGGCGGTGGAGTCCGCCGTCATGTCGTCGCTCCCGCACGGCAAACGGATGCTGGTGCTCAACAACGGCGTGTACGGCGAGCGCATGTCCCAGATGGTCGGTCTGCATCGCCTGGGCGTGTCCGAACTCAAGTACGACTGGACGACGAGGCCGGATCCGGAGCGGTTGCGGCTCGCGCTGCGACAACATCCGGAAGTGCATGCGGTTGGAATGGTCCATCATGAGACGACCACCGGACTCATCAATCCGGTCAAGGAGATCGCGGATGTTGTCGACAGCCAGAACCGGGTGTTCATTCTGGACGCGGTCAGCGCCTTGGCGGGGGAGCCGCTGGATATCGCCGGGTCTCACATCTATATGGTGGCTGGCACATCTGGAAAATGTATCCAGGGATTTCCAGGCCTGGCCTTCGTGCTCGTCCGCAAGGGATTCTTGGAGCGGATGCGTGGCTACCCCAGACGGTCGATTTATCTCCACCTCACTCAGTATGTGGATGACCAGGGCGGCGGAACGATACCGTTCACGCCGGCGGTGCAGGTCTATTATGCGTTCGACGAAGCGTTGAACGAACTCATGGAGGAAGGGGTCGCCAAGCGGATTCAGCGATACAAGAAGGTCGCGACCTTGATCAGAGACCGCATGACGAAGCTAGGCGTGAAGCCGGTCCTGACTCCCGACAAGCAGTCCAACACGATCACCGCCTATCATCTCCCTGAGGGCCTCACCTATCAATCGTTGCACGACAAGCTGAAGAAGCAGGGCTACGTTATCTATGCGGGCCAAGGGCAACTCGAGAGCAGGATCTTCCGCGTGGCCAACATGGGCGCCCTCACGGAGGCGCAGTTGGTCGGATTCCTCGATGCATTTGAACGGATTTGCTGCACAGCATGAAAGCCATCATCCTCGCGGCCGGGGTCGGGAAGCGCCTGTGGCAGATCACGCAACATCGCCCCAAGTGCCTCATCGAGATCGGCGGTCAGACTCTCCTGCATCGCTACCTCACGTCGCTCCGGAGTGTGGGGATTCAGAGTGCCGATGTGGTCGTGGGCTACAAGCAGGAGATGATTCGCGAGGCTGTGGCAGCAAACTCTTGCGGGGTGCGCGTGAATTTTCTCGTCAACGAGCAGTTCCACCGCGGCAGCATTTCCTCGCTGTGGATCGCGCGCACCGCGTTGGATGACGATGCGATCGTCATGGATGCAGATGTGCTTTTCCATCAAGAGATCTTGCGTCGACTGGTGCAATCCCCCTGCGAGAACGCGCTGCTCATGGATGAAACCGTCAAGCAAACCGGAGAAGAGTGCATGGTCGTGGTCGAAGGCGGGCGCGTAATTGCATTGACGAAAAAGATGCCGTCGCACTATGACTATGCCGGAGAAGGCGTGGGGTTTCTCAAGGTCCGACAGGCCGATACGCCCCATGTGGTTGCGTCGCTCAGGACCTATGTGGACCGCGAGGCCTGGCAGATGGAATATGAAGATGCGCTCGTGGGGTTTTTCAAAAATGTCAAAGTCGGACATGAGAAGATCGGTGGGCTGCCCTGGACCGAAATCGATTTCCTGGAAGATGTGACCAAAGCGGAACGGGACGTGTTGCCGAGACTGTAGCTGCGCCGGTCGTGGGACGTTTCATCTGAAGCCCTGACCGGCCGTGCGAGATACGAACGACGAGACACGAGAGACGGAATAGAATATGAGCGAGAGCCTCATACAAAAGCGTGCCGACGTGCAGGGATTGAGCACGGCGATTCTCTTACCCTCGGTGAGCCTGTTTGGCGAGCCGGCCGGATTATATGCCGATGAGGTGGGTCCGCTCACCAGTGTGGTGGGCATCGGCCTGTTTCAGCGGACTGTGTTGACGCTCCAGCGTGCCGGCATTCGGCAGCTCATGGTGCTGGTCGGACCGGAGGAGGATCAACTCAAACAGGCATTGGGCAAAGGGCCACGTGTGACGATCCCTGTCCGCTGGATGCCGATTCGTGAGTTTCCGCTCGATGATCCCCGCACCTGGGAAGCGCTCGCTGCTGAAGTTCGCGGGTTTTGTCTCCTGTCCGGCGTCCGGGGGGTGTTTCCGCGCCCCCTGATCGAGAGTCTGCGCCAGAAGGTGCAGGAGGGAGAGGCGATCGTCGTGGCACGGGCCGATCACGAGCGGGATCGACAGCGCAGGCGGTCGGGTTTGCGCGTGAAGGCGCAGGCGGGACGGTTCCTTTCGATCACATCCAGACAGGACGACGCGGCGCTGGTGGCGACAGACCTGGTCGTGCTTCCGGCCAGTTTCATGAGTGGGGCCGGTCACATCGGCGTGGAAGCGGGCACGGTGCCGATTCGTCGATGGCTTGAACTGGCCGCGGTGGACGGGCATGTGCGGGTGTTGTCCACGGAGACGAACCGGTCTCATTGGTATCAGGACGTGCGCGATGCCGCCGATGTGCAGGCGGCTGAGAAAAAACTCTTCAATTCCCTCAAGGGCGAGTTCGAAGGCTTCGTCGACCGGTTCTTCAATCGGAAGGTCTCCCGCTGGTTCACGCGTATCTTTCTCGCCGCAGGCCTCTCGCCGAACGCCATTACAATCCTTGCCACAGGGGTCGGGTTGGCCGCGGCTGCCGGGTTTGGCGTCGGGACCTACAGCGCCGGGATCATTGCCGCGCTGTTGTTCCAATTGGCGGCGATCATCGATTGCTGCGATGGCGAAGTAGCCAGGCTGACGTTCACCGAATCGTCGTTCGGAGCCTGGCTCGATATCGCCATGGACAACGTGGTGCATATGGCGATCTTTGGCGGCATCGCCGCGGGTTCCTACCTGCGCGTGTCCGGGAGCGAGGGGGCGTGGGTCCCCTTGGCCTTGGGTTCGGCCGCGGTTGCTGGGAACGCACTCTCGTTCTGGCTTGTCACCCGCGCACAAAAGATCAAGTCCGTGAACGGATGGAAGACGCCGGTACAGGCCGCCTGGTCCGATTTCATGCTCAAGAACGTCGCGAGCCGCGATTTCTCCGTCATCGTTCTGATTTTTGCTGTGATCGGCAAGCTCGACTGGTTCCTCTGGATGGCCGCGATCGGATCCCTGGTGTTTTCATTCTTGATGTTGTGGGTCATTCGGCCTTCAGTCTGTCTGGCAACCAAGCCATGAGTGCCTAGCCGCGCGTGCTGCGATATCTCCTACTCGTCCTCGGTCTCCTCACCCTTGGTTTCCTCGTGTGGCATATCGGGCTTGGGCGCATCTACGACGCGGCGGCGCAATTGGGGCCGGTCGCGCTCCTCGTCCTGCTGATTCCTTCCGTCGTCATGTACGCCGTCGAAGCCTACGGTTGGAAAGTCACGCTTGGCCCCTCGGCTAAGAATATTCCATTTTGGCGGGTGCTCGCGATCCGGACCGCTGGTGAGGTGGTGAACATGACCACGCCGACCGCCTACGTCGGGGGCGAGCCGCTCAAGGCTTATCTGCTCAAGAAGCACGATGTGCCGATGGTGGAAGGGCTCGCCTCGGTCGTCATTGCGAAAACGACGATGACGA
The DNA here is from genome assembly GCA_018971525.1 of Nitrospirota bacterium. GTDB lineage: Bacteria > Nitrospirota > Nitrospiria > Nitrospirales > Nitrospiraceae > Palsa-1315. Next base: position 39,702 of record JAGXAR010000013.1, on the reverse strand, counting down.
TTGCCGAAGTGTTGTTCATTCTGCTCGGCATCGTTTTGGGTGTGTGGGTGATAGGTGGGAGGGATTCATCCGGTCGGATCGTGGCCGCAGCACTCTTGAGCGTGGGCCTGCTGGCCTTCGGGACTGCGGCCTTCGTGTTCGTGCAGCGGCGAGGGCTCTTTACGTGGATATTGGAAGTTCTACGGAAGATCGGGCTGAAAATTGCCTATCTCGAAGCACACGAGGAAAAGTTACGGTCGCTGGATCGAACGATCTTGGAATTCTACAGCCATAACCGTCCGGCCTTTTATACCTCCACCGGGCTCTTCTTCCTTGGTTGGATGGCGGAAGCGCTGGAAGTGTACGTCATCATCTATTATCTCGGTGGGCCGGCGATGGCGCCCTCTGCCGTTTCTATCGGGGCGCTCTCTGTCTTCATCAAAGGGGGCACCTTCTTCATCCCCGGCAGCCTTGGCGCGCAAGACGGCGGCAATCTGCTTCTGTTGAAAGCCTTCGGCTACACCGACGTCACCGGCATCACCTTCGCGTTGCTCCGGCGCTTCCGCGAGCTGGTCTGGATCGGAATCGGGCTGCTGTGCCTTGCCATGATGGATCGGGGACATCGTTCGCTGCGCGGCAGAGATGCGCGAGACCGGCCACACTGACCTCTCGGCTGAAAAAGTTCTAACTGTTCCTCCTTCCCCGACCTTCCGACCGGGCTGTTGGTTCTCTTGGTAGCACATTGCGGAAATGCCTTCGCGTGCGGTTTCCAATCAGCAATGCCGAATAGAGCGGTGAGGGCGGCCACCCCTCTTCTGTAGGGCCTTGCTCTAGCGGGGAGGTATTGTGGGCAAGACCTAAACGCCCTACACTGCCATTGTTTAGGTGGGGAGGCTACATAGTGATACTTGAGGAGACGAGCTACTGGGAGTCCATTGCGGACGAATGGAAAAAGACCCGCCCGGATCGCCTCTGGCGGAAACATAGTGACGCGATCAATCAATCCCTTCTCCTTCGTTGGCTTCCCGAACAGCCAGTTCCTCGGCTGTTAAAGACCGATACGTTTGACGAAGCGGTGGGAGAAGGTCTCACTAGATTCCTGCAGGCCCGCGCCCACAGTGTCGTCGGGATGGATCTGTCATTCAAGAACGTACAATTGGCCTGTCGTGGCGAGGTGCGCGTTCGTGGGGCCTGTGCCGATGTACGCGATCTGCCGTTCCGACGGGAGTCGTTCGATGTTGTGGTGTCGAATTCAACGCTGGATCATTTTCAGACGCTGGAGGAGATCTCTGTGAGTTTGCGGGAATTGCATCGAGTGCTTCGCAAGGACGGGCAGCTCATCGTGACTTTGGATAATCTCGCGAATCCGATTATTGCGGTTCGTAACCATCTGCCGTTCAAACTATTGAACCGGTTGGGTATCGTTCCCTACTTTGTTGGCGCCACATGCGGTCCCCGGCGGTTACAGAGATTGCTGCGGGAGGCAGGCTTCGAAGTGAGGGATGTCACGGCTGTGCTGCACTGCCCCCGCATGATCGCCGTACTCGTCGCAAAGATCTTGTGTTCACATACAAAGCCTCCCGCACAACAACATTATTTGCGCTGGCTGCGGATGTTCGAAAGAATGTCGCAATGGCCGACGCGCTATCTGACCGGGCACTTCATCGCCCTGCGAGCTGAGAAGAGGAGGATTTCTCCGGACGGGGAGCACGATGATTAGAGACTTTCTACGCAAGGTGTACGGAAGCGGCGTGGTTTGCGCGAACTTGCGTGGTCAGCGAGGCATTCCTTACCGATCCGAAGAGGAGTTGTGGGCTCTTCGCGATGCGAGGCTCAGAGGGGTCGTCACCTACGCAGCGAACACAGTCCCCTACTACCAGAATCTCTTTCGAAGGGAAGGCATTGATCCGAGGAGCATCAAAACGGTCCATGATCTTCGCCGCATTCCCTTGGTAGAGAAGTTAACAGTCCGTAAGAACCCACCTCTCTTTATCTCTACATCGAGGCGAGGGAAGAACTCCATCGCGTTTACGACGAGCGGTTCCACCGGCGAGCCCTCCACGATTCACCATGATCACGACTCGCTTCTCGCCAACATCGCGTACGGGGAACGCGAAAGATCTGTGTTTTCGACCATATGCGGAAAAAGGTTTGGGCTCAGAGAGGCTTACATCGTCCGGCCTAGGTCTACGATCACCAAAGTCTGGGACTATTATCAAAAGCATACGTTTGCTTCTTCTTCCAGGCCGCGCCTGCTGTTAGATGTCTTGCAGCCCATCGAGCAGGTCGTCGATGCGATCAATTCTTTTCGGCCTGACGTCCTCGTCGGCTATGGCTCCTATTGGGAGGCGTTCTTCAGGACCCTGAGGTTCAAGGGAATCCAGATGCATCTCCCGCGGGTGTTGTTCTATGGAGCGGAATGTATGACTGAAGCCGGGAAGGCGCTTATCGAGAAGGAGTTTGGCGTACCAGTCCTCTCAATGTACAACGCGGTAGAAGCTTTCAAGATCGGATTTCTTTGCGAAGCGCGGCATGGCTTTCATCTCCATGATGACCTCTGTCATGTAAGAATTATGAACGCGAACGGCGAGGATATCCCGGCCGGAGATAAGGGGGAGGTGGTGATTTCTAATCTCGTCAACAAAGGAACTGTCCTTCTCAACTATCGTCTCGGGGATGTCGCATCCCTCGCGACTGGGAATTGCTCATGTGGCCGCGTCTTGCCTCTGCTTTCTGAACTTGAAGGCAGGGTAGAGGATATTCTCTTTCTGGCAAACGGGGGGTTTGTTCATCCCCGGGCGGTTTGGGCAACGTTGAGCCGGAGAAATGAAGTGTTGAAATACCAATTCATCCAACATAAGCCGGAGCGATTTGAGCTGAAGCTTGTCACGGTGGATTATCAATCGTATCAGCTGGTCGTCGGCGATATTCATGCTGACTTGCGACGACTGCTTGGGGAGTCGGCTGTGATCGAGTGCGAATTCTATACCGCATTGGAGCCCGAAGCATCCGGCAAGTTCAGACCCGTTATGTCGAAGTGCAAGCAGGGTGTGTCGATATGATCGGCGAGGCGCTCGAACTTCGACGGTTGATGAACAATCGGGGGCTGCCTTCTCTGGAGTTAGAAGCTGTGCGGGATCGAAAGCTTCAGGCCCTGATTCGGCACGCATATGAGAATGTGCCCTACTACCGGTCGCTCTTTCAGTCAGCCGGACTGTTGCCGGATGATATCCGAACCGTCAAAGACCTCCAGCACATACCGATCACGACGAAAGACGATCTCAGGGCGGCAGGCGTGGAACGCAGCACCGCGAAGGGGATCGATCTTGCAGCCTGTCAGGTGGTGCATACCAGTGGAACGACAGGAAAGCCGTTTGCGATCTATCTGACAGGCCGCGAGTTGAGAAGGAGGCAGCTGATTGAATTTCGGACATTGCTGTCGATCGGATTCCGCCCGCAGGATCGTCTGGCGGTACTCGGCCCCGCTCAACCACATGCCGTGCGGTTCCACCAGCGTTTGGGTTTCTATCGTAGCGTCAATATTCCCCCGACTCTTTCTTTGGACGATCAAATCGACCAGCTGAAACGCAGCCGGCCCACGATCCTGTGGGCCTACCCGACGGTTCTCAAAGCGCTGTTGTGCAGAGTGAACTATCGCCTAGACACGGTCGTCAACCCGAGGATGCTTATCACTTCAGCGGAAGTGTGCGACGAAATACTGAAGGCCGGTATTCACGGCAATCTCAAGACAGAAATGTTCAACTTCTATGGTGCGAATGAGGTTGGGAGGATTGCAGCTGAATGCCCGGCGCACGAGGGGCTTCATGTCAACGAAGACCATGTGATTCTTGAGTGTTCAAATTCCAAGTATCCCGGCGAACCAGGAATCTCCGGCGAAGCGGTCGTCACCAGCCTGACTGCTTTGGCGCAACCCTTCATTCGCTATCGCCTCGGAGACGTATACAAGATCACGAAGAAGCCATGTTCCTGTGGATCACCGTTCCCTTTGATCAGCTCTCCTCTCGGCAGATTGGACGACGCGGTGAAGCTCCCCAGCGGGAAGATCGTATCTCTCTGGCCGTTCACCTTCATCCTGAGGAAGCTGGACAGACTCGAGCAATATCGCATCATCCAGGAAAGTGCGGAGCACCTCGTTGTGGAGCTGGCGTTTCGCGGAGATCCAAACAAGGACGCACTAGTGCAGTTGCGATCTCGCTTCATGGAGCATTTGGGTGAGCCCGTCAGGGTAGACATTCAATGCGTGAGTGGCTTCCGGAACGACACGCCAAAGTTCAGGAGCTTTATTTCCAAGCTGTCTATTAAGGGCGATTCTTAGAGCCTAGTGCGATGGGGCCTCGCAGCCCTTAGCGAATGTTGTGGCGGTCCGTCGAATGAAAAGGAGCAGAGGGAGGGCATGAATCAGCTAGCAAGCAAGGTGGTCGATTGGACCATCTCCCGCCTTTCTGGCAAAGCACAAATCCTGCTCACGCGCTACGGCCTTTTTGCAGTGGCCCGCCTGGGACTGCGACGGATCCCTGTCGTGTTGCTGCGGGGAGCAACCAATCAATCTGGTCGACAGGGGACACTGCTGGTGGCGGGACATGATCCCTGGGTCAGCTACTTGCCGAGCAGGTTTTTCGTTGGGAAGCCCCAACGCGAACTGGTCGGAAATGTGTTGTCATGGGAACTGCCTGCTCTGCTAGATCGCCTGCGCGCGTCAGCCGATCTGACTATCGCCCGTGTAGACCGATTGTCGGCGCAGAAATTTCCCGGGAGGGACTATCTCGCGGTTCCTGAATGGGTCGGCATGCGGCTCGCTGTACCGGAGGATCTCGATTCATTGGTGCGTTGCAACCGTAGTATCCGCGAGGATATGCGCCTGGCCCGCAAGCACAAGCTACAACCGCTGGTCACCGAGCGGGAGGAACGGTTTCAAGAGTTCTACGATTCCATGTACGTCCCCTTCTCGCGAGCCCGTCACGGAGCAATGGCTTTCGTCAAGAGCCGGTACGACTTGCGACGTAGTCTCCGAAAAGGGGGAATTCTCTGGGTCATTCGGGACAAGCATCCACTTGCTGGCATGCTCTTCGAACAGAAAAACGACACACTCGACCTTCAGGCCATAGGCATGGCTACGGGTGAGCTCCCGCTGAACAAGAGAGGAATAATGGCGGCACTCTATTATTACAGCATCGCGCATGCCGGCCAGTTGAGTTGTGCAGAAGTAGATTTCAGAGGCGCCCGGCCTTCACTGCACGACGGATTGGTTCGCTATAAACGCAAATGGGGGAATGTTCTGTATGACAAGACTGACACGTCCTACGATCTCTTGGTCCGTTGGAATAGCGTGAACGGCGTGGTGAAGGACTTTCTCTCTCATACGGGCCTTATTTTTCGGGACGAACGACGCTTGTCTGCGATCCATGCGGACGAGTCTCAGAGTCCCCGATCGCTATGGATCGGAGGCCTACATCAGCTCTACCTCCTTACTGAGTCTGGTCGCCAACCGATGATGGACGAGGGAACATCTTAGAACATAGCCGCCGCCGGGTCTGATTCTTATCAAACATATTAAGGTGCGAGATGAGTTATCGAGTGCGTGCTATCAATGTAGGAGCGCTTCTCTGGTCGTGCCGCCTTTGGCTCTTCTATGCGTTGGCGTATCTATGGCGGCGGATGCTGTTTCGCACCACATTCATTGCCATCACCGGCAGTGTCGGGAAAACCACCGCAAAGGAATGCATGGCTGCGATTCTGTCCACTCAGTTCAGCACAGTGTCGACACTGAACAATCAAAATGATCGCTACGGAGTGCCTCTCACTATGATGCGGGTACGACCATGGCACCGCTTCGCAGTCATTGAGATGGGAACAGACGGGCCGGGGTTGATCAAGAGATCGGCTCGATTGGTGCGTCCTCATGTGGCCATCATCTTGACAGTCGCGAAAAGCCACACGAAAGTATTTTCATCTCTTGAGCAAATTGCAGCGGAGAAATCGTCTCTCCTTGATGCGTTACTCCCGAGTGGGTTGGCGATTCTCAACGCTGATGATTCGAGAGTTGGACGGATGGCTTCAGGTCGTCGATGCCAGGTGAAAACATTCGGACTGTTGGCTGGACAGGATCTATGGGCGGATGAAGTGTCTTCTTCCTGGCCTGAGACCTTGACGCTCCGCGTGCACACAAGGACTGAGGTAGAGTGGATCAGGACGAAACTGGTCGGTCGGCACTGGGCCAGTTCGGTGCTGGCTGGGATTGCAGGGGCGCTGGCCTGCGGGGTTCCGCTAAAAGCTGCCACTGCTGCAGTAGGCAATGTGGAGCCGTTTCCCGCGCGGATGCAACCAATCAAATTGCCCAATGGCGCGACGATGATACGGGATGAATTGAACGGCTCCTACGATACCTGGCAAGCAGCCGTGAAGGTCCTGGGAGATGCTCAAGCAGCAAGACGGGTGATGGTCATCAGTGATGTTACCGGGTGGCATAAGAAATCACTGAAACCGCGTGACCGGAGCAAAGAACTTGGTCGCATAGCCTCTCGCGTGGCCGACGTGGCGATATTTGTCAGTGATCATGCGCATCATGCGGCCAGGGCCGCCGTGGCGGCAGGCATGCACCCTGACAGGGTGCATGGTTTTGCAAATCTGTTGATGGCGGCTGAGCATCTGAAATCGGAACTTCGCCATGGGGATCTCGTGCTCTTGCGGGGACGAGCAACAGACCACCTTTCACGAATCTGTTTCGCCCAATTCGGCGAGATTGGGTGTTGGAAGACACACTGTAGCAAGACGATTGTGTGTGACCACTGCGATGAGCTCAGTCCCGGCTTTGATTTGCAGGTCATCAAAAATGGCGCCGGGTCGGAACGAATTTCAGCAAGCGTCGGTTAAGAGGAACAGGGACAGCCGAGAGCAGGAGTAACTATGTGCGGATTGTGCGGCGTTGTGTATTCAGCTCCTAAGAGGCCGGTCGACCGGGATATGCTTCATCGCATGACAAACATGATGACTCACCGTGGACCGGATGGGGACGGGTACTTTGTTGGGCCGGGTGTCGGTCTCGGCTTCCGCCGACTGAGCATCATCGACCTGCAAACCGGTGATCAACCCATTTCCAATGAAGATGGCTCTATCACTGTTGTTTGCAATGGAGAAATCTACAACTACCAAGAACTGCGTCGTAACCTGCAGACCTCCGGCCATCGTTTCCGGACCAATTCGGATGTCGAAGTCATCGTTCACTTGTACGAAGACCATGGGGTGCGCTGTGTGGATTTCCTGAGAGGTATGTTCAGCTTCGCTATCTGGGATTCCCGTCATCGGCGGCTCATGTTGGCTAGAGATCGGTTCGGCATCAAGCCATTGAGCTATGCAATCACTCCCGGCGCGTTGCTTTTTGCGTCTGAGTACAAAGCTATTCTCGCCAGCGGTTGTATCGAACGACAGGTTGACGCCGGTGCAATGAAGGAGCTGTTTGCGGTCGGGTTTGTCTTAGCGCCAAAAACTCTCTTGAGCAGAATCCGGCGGCTTCAGCCGGCACACTATCTTCTCTATGAAAACGGGCGTCTCACGATCCAGCGCTATTGGGATCTCTGCTTTCCTTCGATCGCAGAGGAAGGCCCTCGGCGAAGCGTCCAGGAGTGGGCCGACGCGGTGCGCGCCAAACTCGAAGAGTCCGTTCGCCTCCACCTCCGGAGCGATGTGCCGTTAGGTTCCTACTTAAGCAGTGGAATCGATTCAAGCGCAGTGGCGGGATTGATGAGCCGACTAGGAGCCGGCCCTGTGCAGACTTTCTCCGTGGCATTTGAAGATCCACTGTATAACGAGATAGGTCCGAACAAGATCCTCTCAGAGTATGGAGGCTACGATCTCCTCAACCACATCACCACCTGCACGACCGCCGACTTCGACCTGTTAACGAGAGTAATTTGGCATCGTGAAGATCCAAACCTCTCAGCGGGGGGCATCCCCCATATGTTGCTCGCCAGGTTAGCTGCGCAGCATGTGAAAGTCGTCATGACCGGAGAGGGATCGGATGAGGTCTTTGGCGGTTATCATTGGTACCGTGTCGAACGGTTGCTTCAGCCGTTCATCAACCTTCCACTGAGTTTGCGGCGCCTCATCGCAAGCATCCCGTTCCTCAGGAGAAAATGGTCTCGATCAAGCCGGGCATTCGCCGCTCCTTCCAAGATGGGCCTCGCTCGATACATACGGATCATCGATAACGCGTCCGATAAGAGCCACGATAGCCTCTTTTCCGAGCATCTCAGATGCGGCCACAGTCTTCTCACCGATACAGAGCAACAACTCCATCTTCCTAAAGATTTTGAACGATGGGACCGTTTTGCTCAACTGCAGTACATGGAAATCAATTCGCGTCTCACGGACTACATCACGAGAACCCTGGACGCTGCCTCTATGTCCTATGGCCTGGAGGCACGTGTGCCGTTCCTCGATCATGAATTTGTCGAATTGTGCAGCCAGATTCCACCCACCCTGAAAATGCGCGGGCTTCATGAAAAGCATATTCTCCGCCGGGCTTTGGAAGGTGTCTTACCCACGGAAATCCTGAAACGCAGGAAGCGCGGCCTATCCGCTCCATTCTGGCCATGGCAACGTCGTCTGCCTGAATTTGTCGAAGACGCCTTGTCCGAGAGCAGGCTTCACACGAAAGGCTACTTCAATCCTCAGCATGTTCGACACATGCTTGAACAGCATCAACATGGCAAGGGGCATTTCGGAAAAGAGTTACTCGGTGTCCTCAGCGTCCAACTATGGGATGACTTATTTGTTCAAGAGTGTCGCCCATCATGAAAGGGACGAGTATGTCTCATTTCAGCCCTGTATCGACGCTCTATTCCATGCTGCGCCATCCGCATGTCGGACGGGAGCAGCTCGTTGCCTTCCAAAACGAACGTCTTCGCCGGTTGGTCGAACATGCCTATCGCAATGTGGCCTACTACCGCGAGATCTTTGATCGACATCGACTGAAACCTCACGACATCAAAACGGTCCAGGATCTTGCTGCCGTGCCCATCACCTCCAGGAGTGATATGCAAGGTTTACCGGTCGAAGAGGTAGTCGCCCGACATGTGAAGCCGCAGTGTCTAATCACTCGTGCTTCAAGTGGGTCAACCGGGAGACCATTCATCGTGCGCCGTACTTGGATGGAGGAGCGTCTGCACGGCGCATTCGCGTTACGTGCGCTCCGGTCGCTGGGCCTCCGAGCGAGCGACAAGCTTTGTTATGTGATGGGGCTTAGGAGTCACCAACGGCAGGATCACCAAATAGTTCAGCGCATGCTGGCCACCTTCGGGATTGCACGCCAAATGGTCGTCAACGCCCTGCAATCACCTGAGGAGATTGTTCGGGCTCTGCACCGGTTCAGGCCCGCTGTCGTGTCGGGCTATCCCGGCGTGTTGGCCAGAATCGCGCAGACAATCAGTAGCGAGGAACTGCGATCACTCCGGCTACGCTTTGTGAATACCGGCGGAGAAGTGCTGACGCCGCTCATGCGTCAACAGATTCAGGACGGGTTTTCCGTGCCCGTCTGCGACACGTATGGAAGCATCGAATTTCACCTTCTTGCTTGGGAATGCCGGGCAACAGGGGAGTATCACTCATGTGACGACGGGTTAATTACGGAAGTCCTGCGGGATGGTATCCCTGTGGCGGAAGGGGAGAGGGGAGAAATTGTGGGCACCGACTTGCTTTCCTTTGCGATGCCGCTGATCCGATACCAGCTTGGCGATGTGGTCACAAAGGGAAGCCAAGCCTGTCCATGCGGACAACCGTTCTCGACGATTCGATCGATCCAAGGGCGCATGATCGACTATTTCGTGCTTCCCGGCAACAGGGTTGTCCATCCATATGAACTCGGGGTCATTAGGGTTCCCTGGATTCGAGAGTTTCAGGTTACCCAGGAGGGCTTGGATTCTATCGTGATGAGAGTGGTTCCGTTTCATAGACCGTCCACCCAGGAGATGGCAGCGTTGGTTCAACCGGTCGTCGAGTTGGTCGGTCCGGACGTGCAGTTCCGGGTAGAGCTCGTATCGGAAATCCCGATGGACGCAAACGGGAAATTTCGAGTCTATCGATCCCGCATTCGATCAGCTTATGACGGATTTGAGTGGCCCGATCACCGCGACGTGGGCAGGAAGAACACGGGGTGACCAATGTTTACAGCGTACCGCGATATCTTTCAAAAGAGGGGTCATCTGTATCATCAAGCGATGACCCTATACCCGCAGGCTCGAACAGAGGAATTCCATCATGTCGTCCGCATGGCCGACCTGAAAGACGGAGAGATCGTCTGTGATGTTCCCTCTGGCGGTGGGTATTTGAGAAACTTTGTCGATCGAACCCTATCGTTTATCCATCTCGAAACATCAGAGGTGTTTGCCGATCTCTGCCGGGATAATGGCGCGTCCAACGTGTTGCTGGGAACATTGGAGGATATTCCTGTCGAGACCGGCTCCGTGGATAAAGTCATCAGCTTGGCTGCGTTGCACCATGTCGATGAGAAGGAACGGTTCTTCTCCGAGGCCTGTCGCATATTGAGACAGGGCGGCACATTTACTATTGCTGACGTGCGAGCCCAGTCGGCAGTCTCTGAATTCTTGGACGGATTTGTCAACGAGCACAATACGATGGGACACAAAGGGAATTATATCCATGCCAAGACCCAAGAAGAGATCGCGGGATGTGGGTTTGTGATCATGGAGTCACCGCTGATCCCATTTCACTGGGAATTTGATTCCCCTCAGGCCATGGGAGGGTTTTGTCAAATGTTGTTCGGGGTCGATAAAGCAGACTCTGCCCAGGTAGTAGAGGGTATTCGAAAGCACGTGGGCTATTCCGTCGAAAGAAACGCGTGTCGCATGAATTGGGAGCTGTTATTCATGAAAGCCAAAAAACGATAGGCCTGAATCGGAGGTGCTCAATTGAGAGGTGCGAGGGACCCACGGCCTATTATCTGGAACGATACTCGTCGCCCCATGTGGGCGAGGTGAACGAAAATGGACGAAATGACATCTATCCTTCGTACAATCGAGGACACGGAAGTCACTCAGATTTTTACCCACCACATCACTGCATTAGTCCAACGAAATGCCCTTGAGACGTACCTCCCTGGGTACGAGCATTACGACCAACGAGCGCTGATTCTCGCGAGACCGGATGACATAGTCTGTGTCGTAGGCAACGTTGATCGTCGGTACGTCGACTATCTGTCGAGTCTAGGCCTTGGTCCCAAAGGCGATCGCATTATAGAAATCAAGGCTGAGTCCGGTGATGACCCGGACTGGACTCTTGCGAGCATGCTTCTCCGCAACACAAAGCCGCTTCGTGCGATCCACGAACTGATTCCTGACAGGAACCGCGTTGTGCTGAATCCCTACCTTGCATCGTCTGCCGAATTTGATCTTGCGGCGGTATTGGAGGACACACTGGGCAAGCCGATCCGTGTCCTGGGTGGGAATGCCGACATTGTAGCGCACGCCAACCTGAAACATCTCGCTCATGCCAAGGCATACGAACTGGCTGTCCCCCTGGCTCCAGGAGAGATTGTCGAGCTCCACGCACATTCTGACTGTAGCCGCCTCGACGTGACTCCGTTACTAAAGGTGATCGCGCGATATGTTTCTCACACCGGAAGAGTGATTGTGAGGGGGACATATGGTGCCGCGGGATCAGGCACATTCGTTGCCGAGGGGGCTTCCGAGGACATCGAGCGGAAATTAAGAACATTTGTTGAGCAACAAATCCATCACATCTATCTCGTGCAAGTGATGTTTGATATCGTTGCGACTCCGAACGTGCAGATGTTTGTGGAGCCTGACACCGGTGCAATTTGGTGCGTGGGCGCCACTGATCAACGCGTGGACAAGAAATTCTCGCATAAGGGCAACGTGTTTCCGTCGACTGCCAGGACGCTGGCAGGCATGATCTGTTCGGCGAGGAAACTTGCCCAGTGGCTACAGACGAGAGGATTCACCGGCTTGGCCGGGTTCGATTTCGTCGAATATGTTCATCCGGAGACTGGGGCGTATGAGCATATCTTTGTCGAGATCAACGCAAGAGTAAATGCGGCAACCTATCCGGTATTCTTGATGGAGCGTCTGAACGCGTGGCAGGCTGGACGCTCGAGCCCTCTCATCAAGGCTTTTCTATCGGCCAAGATAACAACGAAGGCAGCCTCTTTTTCTGAACTGCAAGAAATGCATAGTCGGTTTTTCTTCGATCCCTGCGCGGGGCGTGGAGTCATCCCCTACAACACCGGGCGGTTAGCCAACGGGATGTGCGATCTTGTGTTCCTGGGAAGCTCTCGGGAAGACGTTGAAGACATGTACCAAAGATTTTCTTGAATACATGCTAAATCAGAAATTCCTTAGCAGGGTAGCGAAGCTAAACAGTCTGTGCGTCGATGGTCCTGCCGTGAAATTTTGGAAAGACCGGCTCGAACAGGTGTGGTTCAAGATTCTGGCGGCTACTGTGTATAGAAGAGTTTTGTTGCTGGAGCGAGCGTTAGACGGGCGGATCACGATGATCTCGCGTCGCGTGAACGTGTGACGATCCAGTGTTTGGAAGATACTCGCATGACTGAGTGTCTCCAGTTGCGACCCAAAGGACAGGAGTCGCTGGTCCAGAATCGCTTCAGCCACGGCCATACTTGTTTTGTCGCACGCTACGAGGGCCGCCTGATTGCAGTTGCCTGGGCAACCCCTCATCGAATTTACATGTCCCCTTATGCGCCGCTTGTCGTTCCGTTACCGGGCAAAAGTATTTATGTTTATGAACCGTTTACCGAGCCTGGTTTTCGAGGTCTCTCGATTCAGGTCGCTCTCTGCGCGCACATGATGCGGTCCTTTGTCGACAAAGGCTTTCAGCGAGCTGTGACGGGTGTCGTGCCAGAAAATGAGCAATCCCGGCGTGTCTAAGCAGAGTGTGGGTTTCAGCCCTATGAAATGATCCGCTTTGTGATGGCGTGACCCGGTCGTCGATTATTGCCCGTTGTTTCTCGTATTCACGGTCTATAAGACGATGACCTTTAGATCATCAGGAAAGGTGTGGGGTGGTGCCCGATCAGTCAGGCGGGAACTCGTCCTCTGTCTATCCATCTTCCGTAGGTACTCTCCCTGTTCACGGTGGGCTTGTTGTGCTGGGTTGTATCGTCTAATCTATTCAGAATTCATAGGGTTCACGCTGCTAGTATGTGAAAGTGTTCAAGCGACGACCAGCAACTCCGGATGACTCGCTCCGGCACTGGGTGCGTGATACGCCGGGATGGGGAAACAACATTGAATCTTTCACCCTTGACCGTCGCAGTTATTGTTCCGGTCTACAACGGGGGCGCAACGTTTCGCGCGAGTCTGGACTCGATACGGCATGCCGCGCCTCAACCAGATGAACTCATCGTGGTTGGCGATGGCGACACGGATGGGTCATCGCAGTATGCAGAAGCAGCCGGCGTTACCGTTTATCGCTTTCCTGCACCAGGAGGACCCGGTCGTGCCAGAAACCTTGGAGCATCGAGGGCGAAGTCGGACATTCTCTTTTTCGTCGATGCCGATGTGACCGTTCCTGAGAATGTTATCCGTCGGGTGAGGGAGATCTTTGTTCAGCATGCTGAGGTAGCGGCGGTTATCGGGTCGTATGATGATCAACCCAAAGAGCCAAACTTTCTCTCGCAATACCGGAACCTGCTCCATCATTATGTCCATCAGAACGGCCGCGAGGAGGCCTCAACATTTTGGGGAGCCTGCGGTGCGATCCGTCGAGAAGTATTCCTCACGATGGGTGGCTTCAATGAGACCTACATCAAGCCCTCTATAGAAGACATTGAACTGGGGTACCGCCTCAAGAAAGCTCGTCATACGATTCGGCTGTGCAAGTCCCTCCAGGTCAAACATTGGAAACGCTGGACGGTCGTGTCGATGTTACAGGCCGACTTCTTTCAGCGAGCCCTGCCATGGACTCAGCTCATACATCGGAATCGCGGTTTTGTGAACGATTTGAACATCGGGATCTCCGGGCGTATGAGCGTCGTGTTGACGTTCGGAATTCTGGGTGCACTGTTCCTGTCCCCCTGGCAGCCGCTTCTCCTGGCCGGTGCCGCCGTCATGGGGCTGATGCTCTTCATCCTCAATGCCCGGCTCTACCGGTTTTTTCTGGAGAAGCGAGGGCTCCGATTTGCGGCCCAAGCCATTCCATGGCACTGGCTCTACTTTCTCTACAGCGGGGCTGCCTTTGCGATTGGGACAGTGCGCCACGCCGTTAAGGGCGATCAAGGCCTCGGGAGGGCTGCTGCACCTCTCACTCCGGAAGCACTGCGTTCAGGATCGCGGGGAGAGAAACGCTCATGAGCCGAGAATCTTCTGTCATCATCGGTGCGGGACCAGCAGGGTTGACGGCAGCCTATGAGTTAGGTAAGCGTGGCGTAACCTCCACGGTGCTCGAGGCCAGCGATCAGGTAGGGGGTATATCTAAGACGGTTAATTACCGTGGCTATCGCTTTGATATCGGTGGACATCGATTCTTCTCCAAGGTCCCCCTGATTAATGAGTTGTGGCATGAAATCCTTGGAGAAGAGTTTCTACTGCGCCCGCGGATTTCACGCATTTACTACAACCAGCATTTCTTCGACTATCCCCTCAAACCGCTGAATGCGCTTGCCGGTCTCGGTCCGCTCGAATCGTTTCTTATCGGCCTCAGCTACATAAAGGCCAAGTTCTTCCACATCCACGACGAAAAGACCTTCGAACAATGGGTGTCCAACCGGTTTGGGTATCGGCTCTACAATATCTTCTTCAAGACCTACACGGAAAAAGTCTGGGGCATTCCCTGTCATGAGATCTCGGCGGACTGGGCCGCGCAACGGATCAAGAATCTCTCCCTCAAACAAGCCGTGCGGAACGCGTTGTTTGGAGCCAAGCAGGGGATGGATGGGTCAACGCTGACCTCGCTGATTGAGCAGTTCCACTATCCCCGCTTTGGGCCGGGGCTGATGTGGGAACGGTGCCGAAGCCTGATCGAAAGTCAGGGGTCCCGGACGGTGCAGGGGGTGAAGGTGGAGCGTATACGGCACCGTCAGGGCCGGGTCGACTGCGTGTCCGGGTGGAGTGCAAGCGGTGAGCAGCTTGAGTACGATGGTCGGCACTTTGTGTCGACCATGCCGCTGCGTGAACTTGTCCATGCGCTGGACCCATTGCCGCCTGAAGAAGTGTTCAAGGCCGCACAAGCCCTCCGCTACCGGGATTATCTGACGGTGGTGCTGGTCATCGATCGCGAGTCCGTCTTCCCTGATAATTGGCTCTATGTCCATTCGCCGGAGGTCAAGCTCGGGCGGATTCAGAATTACAAGAACTGGAGTCCCTACATGGTCCCGGATCCATCGCGGACCTCACTGGGATTGGAATACTTCTTGTGGGACAAGGACGAAGAATGGACTTGGTCGCAGGAGCGGCTCATAGAATTGGGGATTCGAGAATGTGCGCAAATCGGGTTGATCGAACCGCGGGAGGTCAAAGACGGGACGGTGGTGCGTATGGAGAAGGCCTATCCGGTCTATGACCAAACGTACCAAGAAAGTGTTGCCACCATCCGGCGGTATCTGGAGACGTTCTCGAATTTACAGACCATCGGGCGAAACGGGCTGCATCGGTATAACAACCAGGACCATTCAATGCTGACCGGTGTGTATGCGGCCGGCAACATCTTGGGGGAACGGCACGATGTCTGGTCGGTCAACACGGAGAAGGAATACCACGAGGAAGAACGGGTGGCCAAGTCGAGCGCCGGCGATCGGCTGGTGCCAACACGAGTCAGCGTATCGGTCGGTGAGGCGATAGAGGAACCTGAAGACAAAGTGATCGAAATCGCCTTCGCGAAAATAGATCCACTCGCCTTAGGGGTAGCCGTGGGGGTTGTGAGCGGTCTCGGGATCTTTATGGCCTCAGCCATTCTGTTACTGAGAGGTGGGACTGTGGTCGGCCCAACGTTGTCCTTGCTCGCGAATTACCTCTTCGGGTTTGAAGTCACGTGGACCGGTGCGGTTATGGGTCTATTTGAAGGAGGGATGTTGGGGTTTGCGGTGGGGGCCCTTGCTGCCGGACTAAGAAACTGGGCGCTCAAGGCCTACGCAAAGATCGTGCGGTGGCGCGGAGAGCGTGAGGACCGCCGCCATCTGCTCGACAAGATGTAACCCATTCGCGAGAAGGTAGGTGAGCTCTATGAATTCGCAATCGAAGCAGACGGACGAAATCAGTCGAACCCTCGCCCGGATCAAGGCGGACGCCCTGGCAGTGGTCTGCGCGGTAATCGGAGGTGTCGGGTTATTTGCGATGACGGCTTGGCTCGTGATCAAAGATGGTCAGCAGGCCGGGCAGCATCTTCAACTCCTCTCCAACTATTTTGTCGGATACTCCGTGACGTGGCCAGGCGCATTTGTAGGATTAGTATACGGAGCCATGACCGGGGGGGCCGTCGGGTGGGCCATTGGACGAATCTACAACAGGGTAGTCAATGTCCGTCAGAGATAAAGCGAAAGTGACTGCGTATGACTATTCAGCCTGTGTGACGAGACATCATGAACCGACTTGTACTGGCTGCTTGGTCAATGCTTCGCAACCAGGCGCGCAAAGAGTGGACTCCATGCGCGCTGTTAGGGCTACTGGTCGTCGCCCTATGGGTGCCCCGTATCCATGGACCGATCGATTTGCGCTGGGATGGCGGCGCGTACTATGTGCTCGGGACGTCGCTCGCTGAGGGGAAAGGCTATCGGCTTCTCAATGAACCTGGTGAGATCGAGGCAAATCAGTATCCTCCACTACTTCCGCTGATCATTGCGGCACATCAAATCGTGCTTGGGACAAGCGACCCTCTTGTCGTTGGCCGCTTTCTCCGACTCTCATCATTTTTAGCGTTTGCGACTTATATCTTTGCTATTTATGCGTTCCTGCGACGGCATCTTTCGAGCGCCTACGCCTTCTTCGGGAGTGTCGTATGCCTCTTGAACGTCCATACGTACTTTCTGTCAGATTTGTGTTTCCCGGACATGCTCTATGGTCTTTTCACCGTTGGATTTCTCCTTGCCTATTCAAGTGAAAAGCGGTGGCCCACTCAAGCCTGGGCAGGCGCCTTTGCCATTACAGCGTTTGCATTGCGTACTGCCGGCATTGCTCTGCTCGCGGCTTGGATAGCTGAAGGGCTCGTGAGGAGGCAATGGAAGGCCGCGGTCATTCGAGTCGCCATTGCGGCGGTTCCAGTCGTTGGATGGTTCTCGTATGTACAGTACGTCGAGACAAGCGCGGAGTATCAACACCCCATATATGCCTATCAGCGCGCCGATTACATGTTCTACAACGTCAGCTACGCAAGGAACGTCTCGCTCAACGACCCCTTTGCCCCGGACCTGGGGTACTCGACATTCTCGGATCGGGTCGAACGATACTTCCACAATGTTACCCAGGTAACGAGGTATATCGGAGAGTCCGTGAGTTCGATGAGGCGTGTGTGGGAGGTAGAACGGGAGGAGATCTCAAAGCGATTGGGTATTGAAGCCGGACCACAGTGGATTGTTGATCTTCCATTGTTTGCCTTGGGATGCCTCGTTCTGATTGGCACGGGCCTACTTGCAACCCAAGGAAATCTTATTATCCCGCTTTGCGTCCTCTCTTTCATTTCGGTCATCTGCCTCACACCCTGGCCGGAGCAATTTAATCGGTATCTGATGCCGACGGTCCCCTTGTTGGCATTGGCCATGTGCACCGCCATTGCCTGGGTATTGGAGCAATCGAGGCAACCTCCGCCGAGCAGATGGAAGAGCGGAGTCCGTGCTATTGCATGCTTGGTTGTAGTCGGGATCACCGTACAACAGATTGCGACGACCAGTGCGGTCTATGCGAAGCGCCACCTCCCGGTGCAGTACGAAACCCGGCAAGGCGATACGGTTAGGTATCGCCTGTTTTTCTATATGGACTCCTATCGCGCACTCGATTCCGGTGTGGATTGGATGATGGCGCATGCCAAACCAAGTGACGTCATTGCCGTTTCGATGCCCCATTGGGTCTATCTAAGAACGGGAAACAAGACGGTGATGCCTCCTTTCGAGTCTGATCCCATCAAGGCAGAGCAACTCTTGGAGTCCGTGCCGGTCACCTACCTCATTCTTGACGAGGGACTGGCTATTGATAGCAAACGCTTCATGAAGAGGGTAGTCGAGAGATTCCCCGATCGCTGGAAACGAGTCTATAGTGATGATGTCGTGACAGAAACCGGAGAGCGACATGAACAGGCGTTCGAAATTTATGAGCGCGTTCGTTCTGGCTCAGTCATCGTGCAGCCTGAGACGGGATCGCTGCCCCTCATGCCTCAGAACGCTCTCAGCGAAAAGGAGCGTCATGATGTCGGCTGATGTGAGTTCGTCGGAGAAGTCGCCGGTTCTCGTGCAAGCAGTGCAATGGCTCGATGGCTATGCGGAATCCTTGCTGGATTTGTGCGAACAGCACAGGTTATTGCTGCTGGGGGCGGTCTCGTTCGTGTATTTCGCGGCGACAAGCGTGTTGGCCTCGCGTAAGCCTATGTGGAATGATGAACTGTTTACGTATTTTATCGCCCAAGCACCGTCGCTCTCCGGTATCTGGTCCGCGCTCCTGACCGGCGCAGATCAGAATCCATTTCCGTTCTACGTGCTGACTCGATGGTCGCTTGGCTTGTTCGGAGTCAATGAATGGGCTCTTCGCTTGCCGGAAATGATCGGGGTGTGGGGCGCAGGGGTTTGTCTCTTTCATATCGTTGCGCACCGAAGCTCTTCGCTGTATGGGTTCGTCGCGATGATATTTCTCTTTGGGACGGGAGCAAACTTTTACAGCTACGAAGCCAGGCCCTATGGGCTGGTACTGGCTTTTGCTTCCGCATCCTGGCTCTCTTGGCAGGCTGCCACAGAGCGTCGTGTCCGTTGGTTGCCGCTGTTGGGTTTATTCGGGAGTCTAGCCGCCGCCTTGTGCAGTCACTATTACGCTGTATTGGTGTTTGTCCCGCTGGGAATCGCCGAGCTTGTGCGCTCCTACGACCGCCGCCGTGTGGATTGGGCGATCTGGCTTGCAATGGGTGGAGCACTCTCCCCACTGCTGGTATTCATTCCCGTGATTGAAAAAGCGCGGACGTATGCCAAGGGATTCTGGGCACTTCCAAGCTGGCAGTCGATACCTGAGACGTACTCGTTGTTGCTCATGCCGGCGCCCCTGATGCTGATGTTGGTCTTGATCTTTGCCGGAATCCTAGCAGTGGCGCATGTACAGCATGTCGACGCCCGGGCCTCTGTGAATGCTTCTGCGATACCGGCCCACGAATTGGCGGTTGCACTGGGGTATGTGTCTTTCCCTGTTATCGCTGTTGCCGTGGCGATGTCGGTGACCGGAGCGTTTGTGCCTCGTTACGCGTTACCGACCGTTCTTGGCGTGAGCGTGCTGGTTGCATGGACAAGTGCCCGGCTTCTTGGTGGACGAGCACTTCTAGGAGCGATGGTCCTTTTCCTGTCTTGCGGTGGATTTGTCATGTTATGGGCCCGCAGTTTGCCCACCACGCCGGAAACGGCGCTCAGCCACATGTATGCCATTGTGCGGAGCGTGCCAGAGAGCGATTTGCCGGTCGTCGTGGCCGATCCTCATAACTTCATGAAGCTGTCTCACTATGCTCCGCGAGATCTCTCCTCTCGCTTCGTCTATCTGGCCGACCCGGATAGGTCGTTCCGCTACCTTGGGCATGATACGTTGGATCGAGGCATATTGGACTTGCGACCTTGGTTTCACATGAACATCCAAGAGTCTGAGCCATATAAGAGAACAGAGCCTCGCTTTCTGTTATATGTGCATGGTGCATACCTTGGGGGACCGTGGGTTAACGGGCAGGTGGGCCCGAGTCTTAATTGGATAGTATCTGATCTGACTGCGACCGGTTGGCATCTTGAGTTAAAGGCAAGACAGGATAATCAACTACTGTTTTTGGTCACTCGAAAGTAGCATACTGACATTACCTGTACCTGAGGTCGCAAAATGAGCGTCGTCCCTGCGACCGCACATAATCAGCCTTCTCACCATGGGCTTGAGTCATCACATCCCCTCACGGTGTCTGTGGTTCTCCCATGCCTGAATGAGGAGGCAGCCATCGGGGCCTGCCTCCAGAAGATCCTGGACACGTTCTCGCGAGCGCAACTCGATGGCGAAATCGTGGTCTGTGACAATGGATCGACTGACCGCTCCGTCGCGATTGCGGATGGTATGGGGGTCCGAGTCGTGCATCAGCCTGAACGCGGATATGGCAATGCGTACTTACAGGGGTTTGCGAGTGCTAAGGGCACGTATCTCGTCATGGGTGATGCCGATGATACGTATGACTTTACGATGATCCCCACGTTTGTCGAGAAGCTTCGTGCAGGGCATGACTTCGTGACCGGTAGCCGGTATCTGGAGGGTGGGCACGCCACAATTCCATTCCTGCATCGAATCTTCGGGAACCCGCTTCTCACAAGAATTCTCAATGCACTCTTCGAGACGAAATACACCGATGTGTATTGCGGATACCGGGCATTCAGCCGTCGTGCGTATGACCTGATTCAACCGGTTAGCCCAGGAATGGAGTTTAATCTCGAATTGGCGATCAACGCCGGCCTCGCAGGGTTGAAGACTGCGGAAGTGCCGATTCGCCTGCATGAACGGAAAGGTGAGTCTAAACTTCGGACTTTTCGTGACGGCTGGCGCAGCTTGCGCATGATGCTGCTGTATTGCCCAAATAAAGTGTTCTTCCTCCCGGGAGTCGTCGCGCTCGGGCTTGGACTGCTGGCCCATGTTGTTTCGCTCGCTGGGCTTGTTGAACTGAACGGGAAACCACTTGGGACGGCAACGGGGATTTTTGGGACGATCCTGAGTGTGGTTGGGTTTCAAGTCATCAGTTTGGGGTTGCACGCCAAGACCTATTCGTGGAGCCGTCGCTTTGACAAGAACAATAAGGGGCTAGGGGCGTTCTACCATTGGTTCAGGCTTGAAACCGGCCTATTGCTTGGCGGAGGGACACTTCTGATTGGTGCGATTGTTCTCGGTCTGCTTGTATGGGAGTGGGCCCAGTCCGGTTTTCTCCCTCTCCCACATCCGGAGTGGGCTTCGCTGGGTGCCACGCTTGTCATTATAGGAGGGGGAACGATGTTTTCCTCTCTTTTCATCTCGGCTATGTCCATGAAAAAATCTGAGCACATCACAAGAGAATAGCAGATCATGAACGTCTTTGTTACCGGTTCGAGCGGCCTCATCGGGTCTGAGCTCGTGACTTTTTTCGACAGCCGTGCCGCTCGCGTGATCGGCGTTGACAACAATATGCGAGCGGACTTTTTCGGTCCGGAAGGTGACACGACGTGGAATCTTCAACGGCTGCGTCAGAGCACTCGTCGGTTCTCGCACCACTCACTCGATATTCGAGATCGGGGAGGGCTTTCCGATCTGTTTAAGCGCGAAGGCCCATTCGATCTGATTGTGCATTGTGCGGCCCAGCCCAGCCATGACCTGGCGGCCCATCGTCCATTCGACGATTTCGACGTCAATGCGACAGGAACGTTCAATGTCCTGGAAATAACTCGGCAACATTGCCCGGAAGCGGTCTGCGTATTCATGTCAACAAATAAGGTATACGGAGATGCCCCCAATGAGTTGCTGCTCAAAGAGCTGGACCGGCGCTGGGATTACGCTCGACCGGAGGACTACCAGGGGGTGACGGAAGCGATGCGGATCGACCGATCGAAACATTCCATCTTCGGAGCCAGCAAGGTTGCGGCCGATGTGGTGACGCAAGAGTATGGCCGTTACTTTGGCATGAAGACGCACTGTCTCCGCGGCGGTTGCCTGACCGGTCCGAATCATTCGGGCGTCGAACTCCATGGATTCTTGTCGTATCTGGTCAAGACGCAACTGAGCGGGAAGATCTATCGAATCCATGGGTATAAGGGGAAACAGGTGAGGGACAACATCCACAGCTTCGATGTTGCTCGGGCCATAGAAGAGATCTATGCGAATCCCCGATGCGGCGAAGTGTACAACATGGGGGGCGGGCGAGCGAATTCCTGCTCTATTTTGGAGGCATTCGACATTGTCGAGGAGTTGACGGGGAAGAAAATGCAATACGAGTACCTTGATCAGCCGCGTGTCGGCGACCATATTTGCTATATCAGCGATCTCACCAGCTTTCAGAAACATTATCCGAAGTGGTCGGTGACCAAATCGCTCGATGATGTGTTTCGGGAAATGATCAGCGCCTGGAATGTTCGGTTGCATGAGTGAAAGAGCGGTATGAGTACCTCTGACCAATCGATACTCCAGACCCTTGCGCTTCGCGAGAAGACTCGGGACGAATATCTTGTGCGTCGCGACCCTATCGCGACGGACCGCCTCCGCTGGCGCGCACAGTCCTTTCGGCATCTGGTTCATCTCTTGCCCGGGCGAAGCATCCTCGAGATAGGGTGTGGCAAAGGTTTGTTCACTCAACAACTGGCGCAAGTTACCCGCGCGCGAAATCCCATCACCGCAGTGACCTTCGATTCTCTTGCCAGCAAACCGGGCAATATCCCGGAGCCGGTCGAGTTCATCGCCGCGGGTTCGTTCCCGGATACTCTGAGCGGGCGGCATTTTGACTACGTCGTGGCTATTGATCTTCTCGATAAACGCAATTGTGCAGTGGTGCTGCAGCATGTCCTGGAACTCTTGAAGCCTGGCGGGCAGGTTGTATTTTATGAAAGTAATCCCTGGAACGTTGTCCTGAAGCTTCGCCGGCTGCTGGCGCGTGTCTTCGGCAGGACAGATCCGCGGTCTCTGCTCAGCCGTGGCCAACTGTACGAACTCATGTCGGAAGTGGGCTTCATCCGGGTCTTTGCCGTGTTCAACGATTTCGTCTTTGCCCCTCTCTCACCGCGGTTGATCTGGCTGTTGCGCAATCTCTCGATCATCCTGGAGAACGCGCCGGGGATTCGGACGTTGGCGGGATCTATTCTGGTGCATGCCCAAAAGCCGCCGCGTTTGGTTGAGCGAACGGCGGTGTCGCTGACCGAGCACAAGGCCCTCTGGCGTGCGATCTCGGTTGTCGTGCCCTGCTACAACGAGGAGATGAATATCGAGCCGCTGGTGGCCGGTCTGCGCCGTCTCTATGATGACTATCTTCACGAGATCATATTGGTGGACGACAACAGCAAGGACGGGACAGCGGCTGTCATTAGAAGCCTGGCGGCCGTCGACGACCGGATTCGGCTTGTCTCGCGCACCGGTCCGAACGGGGTCGGCCGTGCTCTGTCCGATGGTTATCGGGCGGCGACGGGGCAGTATGTCCTAACCATGGATTGTGATTTTCAACATCTGTTGCCGGAGATCTCGGATCTGTTCGACGAGGCAGTGAAGGGGTATGACGTTGTCGTCGGCAGCAGGTTTTCCCGGCATAGTGTCTTGCTGAATTATCCGTTCGGAAAAATCGTCGCAAACCGCGGGTTCCATCTGATAGCCCAGATCCTGTTGCTCCGCCGCTTCCGTGACCTCACGAACAATCTGAAGCTGCTGCGCCGCGAGGTCGTGGATCAACTACACTTAGTGGAACCCTGGTTCGCCGTGAATGCTGAGACAGGGTTACAGCCTCTTCTGATGGGGTATCAGGTGAAAGAAGTCCCGATTTCATGGATCAATCGTACGCCGGATATGGGCATGTCTTCCTTCAAGCTTGCGCAAGTGGGGTGGGGATATTGGCGTGTTCTCGGTCGTCTGTGGTTGCGGTCTGTTTTCGGAATGGGAGCATACCAAAAGGTATCGGTACGGGAAGGGGCGCGGCATACTTGGCGTGCCACAGATGCCGACCGGCTCCGGCCTCTAAACGAGAACAAAAGATCGGGTTAATCATGGACCGCTCGGACAGGACCAGTCCTATGGACAGGGTGGTGAGCGACTACGTCATTCAGCCAAGAGATCGTCTCGTGTTTTGGGTGTTGACGGTGTTGGGAGTTGCCGCGATAGCGTTCTTCCTATTGTCATGGTTCCGACTTCCGGCCTGGGGAGAACATCCATTTGTGATGGTCGTTCTCTTTGCAATCCTAGCCGTGTTTCTGATCAACAATCTTGGGCGATGGTGGATATTACTCAGCATGAGAATGCCGAGGGCGGTTCCGGCGAGACCGGGTTGGAAAGTTGCTGCGGTGACGACATTTGTGCCAAGTATAGAGCCGCTGGAACTGCTAGAGCAGACGCTGAAGGCCCTGGTTGCGCTCGATTATCCGCATGATACCTGGGTCTTAGATGAGGGCAATGACGATCGAGTCAAGCAACTCTGTGCTGCGGTGGGCGCCATTCACTTCAGCCGATTGCACTATCCTCACTATCAGACCGAGGTCGGGATGTTTCGGAAGGCGTCAAAACACGGAAACTATAACGCGTGGCTCCATGAAGTGGGGTTCGAGCGGTATGACGTCATGGCGGCGTTTGATCCCGATCATGTGCCGAATCGTGTTTTTCTGTCGAAAGTCCTGGGGTATTTTGATGACCCGAGGATTGGGTATGTGCAGGCGGCACAGGTGTACTCCAATCAGCAGGCGAGTTTCATTGCAAGAGGAGCGGCAGAGGAGACCTACGATTTCTACTCCTCAGTGCAAATGGCCTGTTATGGGAAGGGGTTCCCGCTTATTATCGGATGCCACAACACGCACCGTCTCCGCGCCTTGCGCGAGTGCGGAGGGTTTGCCTCGCATGATGCCGACGACCTGCTTCTCACGCTTCTCTATCATAATCGTGGATGGCAAGGTGTCTATGTCCCTGAGGCCCTGGCTCGCGGGCTGGCCCCTGTCGATTGGCCTGCCTATCTGAACCAGCAGCGGCGGTGGACCCGTTCGGTTCTCGACATCAAGCTGCGAATCGCGCCGTCGGTTGCTCGAAACCTCTCGCCGACCTCCGCATTGTTGAATGCGTTGCATGGAATAAATTATATCCACAGGAGCATCGTGTTCCCCATCGCCATGATCTTTGTTGCACTCATGCTGGTGCTAGCGGAAGCGCCCGATGTTGCGACCGCCGGAACAATGGCAAGCGGAGGGCTTACGATCATCATGCTGCATATTTGGGAGAGATATCGGCAGCGGTTCTACCTGAATAAGAAAATGGAGCAGGGTATTCATTGGCGCGCCAAGCTCCTGCAATTCGCGAAATGGCCCTATCAGCTGGCAGCAGTGATTGACGTGCTCGTCGACCGCCAGTTTCCCTATGTGATGACCCCGAAAACGGCGGTGCCTTCTCGCCTTTCGCTCGTACTATGGCCTCACCTATCTATCCTCGGCTTGATGGGATTCGCGTGGGGAATCGGGCTCGCTATTCATGGAACCATACCTGTGACGGTTCAGGTCTGCGCGGGCGCGGTTGTAGTCCTGACGTTGGGTTTACTGGTAACTGAGTGGAGGGGGAGCGGCGAGACGAATCGTTAAGCGGTAACACATCCTTCCTGAGGCCTGTCCATATGGTTGGGGGGTGCTTCGCCCCCCCTCTCTCGTGGCAAACACACGCGAAAGTTCCTGACTGGTTCTCCAACCAAGCAGGAGATTCGTCCTGGTTGTGTCTCCGTGATGGTATGCTCTTGTTCAACCGTATCTTTGCTGTCAAACTTCTTAGGGCCTTACTTATAAGAAATCCATCCCCTTCTGTAGCGGGGGGCCGAGTTTAGAGGTATTGGATACCGGCCGACCTGTTTCTATACTGATTCAAAATGTCAGTCGATTGCCTTGGCCGGATGGGCTGGATCGTCTGGCTTGGCCAAGAGTGCCGGACTGGGAAGGCAGGGGTTACCTCTCATAAGCAGGTTGACTGGAAACGGTTCTTGAGGAAGGTGATTGTCACGCGCACGACGTCTGAAAGAGTGGAATGGGTTTACTGACATCGGCAACAGGCCGTCGCATGATGGATGGGACCGCCCGGATCTTCCTGGCGGAACTCCTGTTCCCCCTGACGGCTCTCATTACGACCGGTTTTTTGACAAGACAGTTTGGCCCGCAGGGCTATGGGTTATTGGCCCTCGCGCTGACCACGATCATTTGGGTTGAGAGTGCCATCACATCATTCTTTGCCAAAGCCACCATCAAGTTCGTTGGAGAAACGAGCGATTGGAAACCAGTAGGCGCCATGGTTGTTCGTCTCAGTTTGAAGGTTGGGATCGCGGCCATGGTCCTTGTATGGCTTCTTGCCGCACCGCTCAGCGTTCTCCTTAATGAACCGGATTTGGCTTTGTATCTTCGCGTATGTGCAGTCGATATTCCCCTATTATGTGTAGGACAAGCCTATCGAAACGTCTTGATTGGAATGGGCAATTACCAGGGCGGTGCAGTCGCAAGGGCCGGTCGCTGGCTGACAAGGTTGTTTCTCGTGGTGGTACTTGTGGAGGCGGGTCTTTCCATCACCGGGGCATTGCTCGGTGTGATCGGCTCGTCAGTAGCAGAGCTCTTGCTCAGCCGGTGGTACCTCGGATCGGGGATGTTCATCAAGCAAGCGCGAATGCCCATTCCGATCCAGCGATATGGGGCCCTGTTGTTCCTTTCCTCGCTCTGTCTCATTTTCTTCAACGGAATGGACCTGTTCATGCTGAAGATCCTCGGAGGCACTGCCGCACAGGCCGGCATCTATAGCGCGGCTCAAAGTCTCTCACTCCTTCCAGGCCTGTTCTCCTGGACATTCTCGTCGCTGCTTCTCGCCACGTTGAGCCGCCAGCTTGCAGACCGCCAAGGAGAGCGAGCCAGGGAGCTTGCGCGTGATGCGATGCGGGTTACGTTGTGGCTCGTCCCGATCGCGGCAATCATCGCCGGGGCGGCGCCGGAGATTGTGGGGGTCGTATTCGGCACCGCGTTTCTCCCTGCAGGACCTCTGCTGGCGTTGTTGATTGTCGGGGCCGTCGCGAATGTGATGTTGATGGTGTCGTTAACGATTATGACGGCACTTGGTTTACCAGCCAGAACGGTGATGTTCACGGCTCCGTTGGTCCCGTTGGCCCTGGGCGGTCACCTCTTGCTCATCCCTCGACTAGGGCAGCAAGGAGCCGCGCTTGTCACCGTTGGGGTCTCGTTACTTGGTGCATCTGTCGCCGTCGCAAGCGTGTATGCCCTGTGGAAGGTGTGGCCGCCGGTCGAGACCCTTCTGCGTAGTCTGTTGATCGGGCTCGTCGTTGGTGCGGCTTCGCTGTTGTGGCCGACCTCCGGGTTGTTCGTCTTTGCAAAGCTGATCGTGCTGGGGATGATCAGCTTGTTTGGCTATTGGTGGATCGGGGAGTTTCGCCAAGGAGAGATTGCAGTGATCCGTTCGTGGTTGCTTCGGAAGTCGGATCCTGTGCAGGTCATCTGATATCTTGCCCCTATCATGTGCTCAACCGCCGAGTCGGTCGACTCCCGCCGCTTGAGCAGCCCGCCGACTACGCAGCGGTTGAAAAGATTCTGGCCGAGGCCCACGACCGGACTTGGATACGCTTCGCAGCCTATTGCCTTATGCCGAATCACTGGCACCTCCCGCTCTGGCCTCGACGAGATGAGGACCTCTCAGAGGTGCTTCGGTGGATCACCCTCACGCAGCCTGGCCAGGATCCTTTATTCGGTGTGACGAGGACTTGGCATAGAGCCCTCACCTTGCCCCACTCCTAAAACTAGGGTCTGGCAGTCCTTTAGGGAGTGCTGGGCTTCCTCACTCCCCTGCAACGCCACGGGTCGAAAGGCGCCGGTCCTCTACATTGGTAGGGTAGACGGTGGTCCCCTGAACCGCTTATGGTGTATCGGTCGAGAAGGATCGGCTCCCTGGCGTGCGCGCGTGAACGCGTTCGGGTCAGGCATGAGTATTGACGTGAGTTGTTCCAAAGGTAAGCGACAGGAGATCCAATCATGCCCGGACCAGCGCGAGTAGCTTGCATCACGCTTGATTCGGCCGAGCAAAGCCTCCTCCGCCAATGGGTGAACCAGGGCCTGCTGCCGCACTTTGGAAAACTCCTCAAGGAGTCCGTCTCTTCTGCGACGAGAAATCCCGAGATCATCTATAGCGGCACCCTGTGGCCCAGCTTCAACACGGGAGTCTGGCCTGGTCGGCATAATCACTACTGCTATTTGCAGCCCGACTCCGGAAGCTACGGCTTGCGGCGTTTTCTGCCGGAACATCTATCGGTTGATTCTATCTGGAACGCTGTTGCGCAACAGGGGCACCGTGTTGCACTGATCGACGTGCCCAATGCGCGGCTCGCATGCACCTCGCGAACGCTTCAGGTAGCGTTCTGGGGCGAGCACGTAGTGAGGCGCCCGCTTACCTGTTGGCCTCCCTCTCTGGAGCTGGAGGTTCAGCAGGTGGCCGGCAAAGATCCTGTGGGGGTGTGCGATCTTGTTCGCCAGCGCCCGCAGGAGCTTCGCCGACTCAAAGACGGCTTGATCGAGCGGGCTACACGCCGCGCGGACCTTGCGCTCGCGGTGCTCGAACGGGGCCCCTGGGATCTGTTCGTGCTCAATTTCAGCGAAGCCCATTGCGCAGGGCATCAGCTATGGGCCACCCGCGATCCGAAACATCCGCAATACCAGACTGCGTTCCGCACGCTCCTTGGGGAGGACCCTCTGCTTGACGTGTACCAGGCCATCGACCGCGGCTTGGGCCGGATAGTTGAGGCGTTGGGTCAAGATGCGTTTCTTCTGGTTCTGGCGACTCATGGCATGGGACCGCGTTACGACGCGGCCGCAGCTCTTGATTCCGTCTTGCGCCGTCTGGATGGAATCGACGTCCCCAAAGTCACCGGGCCGATCGAAACCGTGCGAAAGATGTGGCTCCAATTGCCTGGTGTGGTCCGGAGACCATTTCGGCGCATGGCAGATGTGCTCTACGATGGTCCACGTGAGCGTGAACGTGCAACGCGGAGATTCTTTGCAGTCCCCACCACTGACAACTGCGGCGGAGTCCGGCTCAACATCCGGGGACGTGAGCCGAAGGGTCACGTGGAGCCTGGAGCGCCCTATCATGAATTGTGCGATTGGCTCGAGCGAGAACTCCTCTCACTCGTCAACACGGCGACCGGGGTGCCGGCGGTGACGCGCGTTCTCCGCGGCGATCTGCTGTTCGCAGGACCGTTTCGGAACCAGTTTCCGGATCTCGTGATCGAGTGGAACCACGAAGCCCCCATCCCGGCCGTTCGCTCACAACGCGTCGGTGAGATTCGGGTAGAGTCCCCCAACCCCCGCACGGGAGATCACCGGCCGAAGGGCCTCGTTTTAGCGAGGAGCGCGGATCTGGCGCCCCACGCACTCGACGGTGACATGGCGATAGTCGATCTCGCTCCGACGTTGGCGGCACGCTTGGGGGTTGAGGCCTCTGGAATCGACGGGAAACCGATTCTCGATTTTCTTCCGCAATATCATCGCGTCTGAGTGTCGTCATGTATACACCTGCAATCGCGGAGGTGATCCCCGCGTACAATGCCGGCCGCTTCATAGGCGACGCGATCGAGCGTGTGGGCGCGCGGACGACTTCGCAGTGGGAACGCGTAATCGTGGACGATGGGTCGACCGATGAGACCCCGAGTCGGTTGGCGGTCTATCGCGATCCCCGCATTCCGTCGATCCGACAGGACGACATTGGGGAAGGTGCGGCTCGCGCGCGAGGGGTCTCATTGACCCGCATCCTCAGCTGCGGTGCGGTTAGGAGACTGGAGCCATTTGGGAGACTGGCTTTTGCTTGCAGGTGCTGCGATAAACCACACATTCGCTTACATCGGGAGCGCCCCATTGGTCCAATATCGTGTGCGTCGGAGTAGGTTGATTCGGAGCATTGCAGGCAAGCAAGGGGAGACCATTCGCACGGGATCATGTCTGATGAAGGCGGGAGCACTGTGACCAAAAGAGGTTCACTCATGAATCAGCCGGAGATAAGCGTGGTCATTGTGTCTGACTATGCAGGTGGGGGAGAAAAGTCTTGGAAGGATTTGCGAAGTACCCTGACGGCACTCGCTCAGCAGGGTGGGACGGTAAGTGCTGAATGGCTTCTTTGTGAAAATAAGGCGTCCGCGCGGTCGATGCCGGAAGACATCCGTCGAATGCTTCCGAACTTAAAGCTGGTGCTCTCTGACGAGAGGGGATCGTACGAACTGAAGAATGCGGGGTTTCGAGCGGCCACCTCGAACATTGTCGCAATGTTGGACGCCGATTGCGTGCCTGCTCCAGACTGGCTAGGAAACGCGGTGGCTGCCATGAAAGCGATGCCGGAGGTTGCTGTCATCAGTGGGAGAACAGTCTATCCGGCCGCTGGGCTGACAGAACGGATCTTGTCGCTCCTGAGTCGATCGTACGTCGACCGAGGGGAATCCGGCCCGACGCGGTTTATTTCAAATAATAACTCGATATGGCGGCGTGATGTGTACCTTGAGAATATTTTGCCCACCGGGCTCGGGCCTTTCGCAGGACGCATGCAGTCGGAGCGCATCATGCGCGCTGGGTATCAGTTGTGGTTCGATCCCTCCATACGGGTGGTACATGACTTTGAAGGGTGGCCGATGGAGTCGGACATTCGGCGTAATACCGGATATGGAACGGTCATTGCGCGACTTCACGATCCGTTCATGCCGCAGGCCTGGCTGACTCACTTGGGCGTGGCCTCCATTCCCGTGTTTGTGGGAGGGAAAATCCTCGATAGCTGGCGTGATTGTGTCCGCTGTGCCAGCGCCTTCGGGGTGAAGTGGTTCCAAATCCCGCTGGCTCTGCTCTGTTCCGTCGCGGTTCATGTGATGGAAATTCCCGGCATGTGGCAGGCGTTTCGCAGGAAGGCCATCTTGGGAACACAGTACCGTTAAGCATAACGAGGCAGGTTGACAGGTGAGAATCGCGATCGATTTCACGGCGTTCATTCCCCAGATGACGGGGGTTGACACATACCTGAAACAGCTGGTGTTGCACCTCGCGAAGGTTGATCAAAACAATCAGTACATGATCTACCATAACCATGAAGATCGCCGGTTCTTTGACGACAATCTTCCCGGGAATTTTTCACGCACCTCCCTCAGTGCACGACCGAGACCGTTCCGGTTATTCTCTCAGCAGGTCATGTTGCCTATCGCTTCCTCCGGCTGGAAGGCGGACGTTGTGCACTCCCCATCGTTCATCATGCCCTACATACGAGGGTCGGCGCGACACCTGTTGACGGTCCATGACATGACGTCGTTCTCGCATCCCCATTGTCACATTGCATTGCGTCGAAGCCTCCTGTATCGGCGGATGGTGCTGACGAGCCTTCGTCGAACGGATGTGGTGCTTGTCCCCTCGCAGGCCACACGACAAGCAATCCTGGAGTTTCTCCCTGATCTTCAACCGGATCGCATTCATGTGACTGTGCCGGGAATAGGCGAAGAGTTTCGACTGTGTGATCCCGCGTCTGTCCAGGAGATCGTAACGCGACTGAGGCTCCCACAGCCCTACATCCTGTATGTCGGAACACTCGAGCCGAGAAAGAACCTTCCGGTTTTGGTCGAAAGTTATCGACGGCTTGTAGAGGCAGGAGCCATCAAAGAGCATCTCGTGCTTGCCGGCAAACTGGGTTGGGGGTGTGAGGCACTGCTGAAGCAGTTGCGTGCGCCGGCTTTGCGCGGGAAGGTGCACCTCGCCGGCTATGTGGATCAGAAGGATCTTCCCGCTGTCTATGCGGGTGCCAGACTTTTCGTCTATCCTTCTCTGCATGAGGGGTTCGGGTTCCCTCCGCTCGAAGCCATGGCGTGCGGGGTGCCGGTGATCAGCACATTGTCCTCATCGTTGGTTGAGAACCTTGAGAGAGCCGCTGAACTCGTCGCACCGGACGACATCGCGGCGCTGGGCGATGCGATGCGACGTCTGCTGACAGACGATGTGCTTCGGGCCAAAAGGCGGACGCAGGGATTGGAGCAGGCCAGTCACTATCGATGGGATCATACCGCGAGGGAGACGTTGAAAAGCTATCAAGCGGCCATGGAGATTGAACGCCGACGAGGCAACGGATGAGTAATGCGAATGAACCAACGACCGGTACGAGGGCGAAATGGCGGGATGATGTTGTCACAGTTCCCCTGTCCGTCGTCATTGCGACAACAAAGGCCTGGCCGGAAATCGAACCCTG
Organism: Nitrospirota bacterium; assembly: GCA_018971525.1. GTDB lineage: Bacteria > Nitrospirota > Nitrospiria > Nitrospirales > Nitrospiraceae > Palsa-1315. Next base: position 7,582 of record JAGXAR010000013.1, on the reverse strand, counting down.
TCTCGAGTCGCTGCACAAGCAAGCCCAAGCTGTGGGGGCTGAAGTATTGGTGGGCGATGGACATGGTCAGGGGTTACCGCCTGATGTGGCTGAGCGCTATCCGGAAGTGACGTGGATCAGATGGCCCGGTGGGTCGGTGTTCTTCTTGCGCGAACTCGCGATGACCAAAGCAGTTGGCGACGTAGTGGCAGTGACGGAGGACCATTGCACGGTTACGCCCGGGTGGTGTGAACGAATATTGAAGGTGCATCGAGATCACCCCGAAGCCGCAGCGATCGGCGGGGTAGTCGAAAACGGCGCGACCACACGACTCATCGATTGGTCGAATTTCTTGATCGTATTCGGGCCATTCACCGCACCGATTGAGAACGGTACACAGCGAGCCATTTCTTTGCAGGCCAACGTTTCGTACAAACGGCGGGTTGTCCCACAGAAGATGTCCGAACTCGGCGTGATGGAATTCTTGTTCAATCGCAGATTACGCGATCAAGGGGAGACCCTTATTGCGGACGATCAGTTGATTGTCTCGCATAACCAGACGTGGGGATTCTGGGGGACATTTGCGGCCCATTTCCATAATGGCCGATCAATTGCTGGATTTCGACTTCAACGAATTTCATGGATCGAGCGACTGATTCGACTCGGAGGCTGCGCCGTTCTGCCGGTCTATCTAATGTGGGTCACTCAAGGCCCCGTGATCCGTAAGAAGCGACTGCTTAAGCCCGCGTTGGCCAGCTTGCCCCTTACTGTGCTGGTGGTGACCTGCCACGCAGCAGGCGAGTTCGTCGGCTATATATTCGGACCGGGCAACAGCCCAAGGCAGTTAGCATAGAGGAGTCGTGCGATATATGCGGAAGCTCCTTAGAGTTGGTGTCATCGGCTGCGGCTGGTTTGCGCAGGCAGTTCACCTCCCGATCCTGAGACGTTTGCCGGGGGCGGAACTCACTGCGCTCGCGGAGCCTGATCCCAGTCGGCGTCAAGAAGCCGGTCGTCGTGTCCCGGCGGCCGTGGTCTATGCCGATTATCGCGACTTGCTGAAAATGCGAGACCTTGACGCGGTCATCGTGAGCGTGCCGACTGCACTCCATGCTGAAGTGGCGATCGCAGCAATGCAACTGGGGAAACACGTCTACCTCGAAAAACCGATCGCAACGGGCTTAGACGAAGCCGAGAAGATCATGAAGGCATGGAAGGAAGCGGAAGTCGTTGGAATGGTCGGTTTCAATTATCGCTTCAATGCCCTGTACCAAGCTGCACGCATGCAACTCCAGGCAAGGAGGATCGGACCGCTGGTCGGCGTGCGTTCAGTGTTTTCTGCCCCCACGCGGTCCATGTCGGTCTGGAAACAGACTCGCTCGAATGGGGGTGGGGTCATGCTCGACCTCGCCTCTCATCATATCGACCTCGTCCGGTTCCTCTTCCAACAGGATGTCCGGACGGTCTGCGCCGACATCGAGTCGCGATCCACAGAGCACGATACCGCGACGCTGCACCTCCGGCTTGCGGATGGGTTGCGGGTCCAGTCGTATTTCTCGCTCTGCGCGGTGGACGAAGATCGCTTCGAGATCTATGGGCAAGCAGGCAAACTCACGGTGGACCGGTATCGTTCATTGGATGTGGAGGTCGCTGACGCAGGAGGGACACCCTCACGCCTCCGTCGCGTAACCCGGCGGCTGAGATCCCTCAGCAGTGTTCCGTACTTATTCAAGAAATTGCAGTCGCCTTGGCATGAGCCATCCTATCGCGTGGCTTTATCGAGATTCGTCTCCGCTGTTCGTGGAGGCGAGAAGGCTTCGCCGGACTTGTGGGATGGCTACCGCAGTCTTGAAGTGATTTGCGCAGCGGAAGAATCAGCCCAAGCAGGACGGTCAATTTCGCTGGTGCCTCGGTGATGGATTCGTAGAAAAGCGCACGAAGACCGCGCTGAAACCGTAGGAGGAACCCATGACACAGGCCACCTCGCCAGAAATGTCAGTGGTAGTGGTTTCCCTCGATAGCTATGAGCGAATTCGTCTCACGATAGCTGCGCTGAGAGCGCAGACGGCAAAACATCGATTAGAGATTGTCATCGTCGCCCCGTCGAGAGAGGGGCTTAATCCTGACCAGGCAGACCTCCAAGAGTTTCTCAGCTTTCAGATTGTTGAGGTTGGGCCGATTCGGTCTACCGGAGGAGCAATCGCGGCTGGTTTTCAACGGGCGCAAGCTCCTGTGGTCGCGTACGCGGAGGAACACTCTTACCCTTTCCCGACTTGGGCCGAGGCGCTGTTGCTGGCACACAAGAAGCCGTGGGGAGCGGTCGGCGCGGCTATCGTCAATGCAAATCCTGGCACCATCATCAGCTGGGCCAATCTCTTTACCGACTTTGGCCCGTCAGTGGACCCGGCGTTAGGGGGCGTAACATCGCACTTGGCGTGGCATCATGGCAGTTACAAGCGTGAGCTTCTTTCAGGGTATGAGACAGAACAGCTCCAAAGCTTTTTAGAAACAGAAGGATTTCTCCATCAAGCCCTCCAAGACAGGGGGTACCAGCTGTATTTCGAGCCAGCGGCGAAGTCGAACCATGTGAATGTGTCCAGCATTTTTTCTCTCATACGATGTGAGTTTGTGGGTGGACGATTGTTCGGGGCAGCACGCGTGCGCCACAATAAATGGTCGATGGCCCGACGGCTCCTCTACATCCTTGGGAGCCCTCTGATCCCGGTCCTGCGTCTGCGACGCACCTTGCAGGAGGTGCGAAGGGCTGGTCAGTTTGACAATCTCTTTCCTCAGATCCTGCCGAGCATGCTGACGGCCTTGGTGGCGCACTGTCTAGGAGAGATTTCCGGGTACGCTCTTGGAGCGGGAGACGCCGCCTGGCAGCGCGTCCCTTGCGAACTGAATCGCTGCGAATTCCTGACAGCATCCGAGAAACAGCAGCGAGTCGGCAATGCGTGTGTGAAAAATGCTGTCTCATGATTCTTAGAGCATAGAAGCGACGGTTCAATCAAAATCCACGCTACGCACAGATTGTCATCTCGGAGCGACGCGGCTGTGAAGCGCGAACAAGACCTATGATTTTTCCGGATCAACCGGCCGGCCAGAAGCCGGCGATCACGTTCTGCTATCGAGGTTTTGCTGCGAATTGGGGGACACGCCACGTGGTGGCGTCGATCCTCGAGAAGGCCGGACATTACGTGCGGCAGGTCAAAGACGGCCCGGTGGATCTTACCGCGGACAGTGTGGTGTGGATCTGGGGAAACACGAACTGGTATCCGGGTCTTTATACACAACTCACGGCCATGCCTCGAGCGCAACGGCCTCTGGTCGTGCTGTGGCACACGGAGCCTCTGCCGCCTCCCAGGGCTGCCTGTTTGCCATGGCCGCGGCTGAACTGGTGGGAAGTTGCGAAGTTCATCCTGCGGGATTCCGGAGCGACGGATGTTTATACGAACTATCTTGTGTTGCGCCGTTGGGTGAAGAAAGGGCTTCCAGATGTCCTTGTGGCCGCTACAATGGGGCGCTGTGGGTTCCTGTCTGAGCGAGGAATTGTGGCTGACTGGGTCCCGCTAGGATACGAGCCTTCATGTGGTCACGATTTAGGATTGCCCAGGGATATCGACGTGCTCTTTCTCGGTGCCCAGGATGTTCCCCGCCGGAATCGACTCTTGCGGAGTCTGCGTAAGAATGGGATCCGGATACACGCGGTGGGAAGTTATGTTGATCCGAGTTGTTGGGGAGAACATCGGACGGAATTGCTGAACCGGACGAAGATACTGCTCAACCTGGCCAGAACACCCGGGGAATTTCCTGATCTCCGCTTGATCCTGGGGATGGCGAACAAGGCGCTGGTCATATCCGAACCGATCTACCGTCCGGACCCTTTTGTGCCAGGACGGCATTTTATCAGCGTTTCGATAGACGAGATGCCTGAAAAGATTCGGTACTACCTGGCTCATGATGAGGAGCGTGCTTCAATCGGCGAAAGGGCTCACCGACTGATCACCCAGGATGTAACCATGGAGCGATCGGTAAGCCGGATACTTGACCTCTTATCAGTGCGGGCGCAGCAACAGGCACTCGTGCAATCGGGCGTGTGAATTCAACGCCCCCTGAAACGTCATGAAGATGACTGATGCACAGAACTTCTCGATCGTAATCCCGACCTACAACCGTCCAGAGCAGCTTGTTGTTTGCTTACAGGCCTGTGCTCGGCTCGATTATCCACGTGACCGCTTTGAAGTGATTGTGGTGGATGACGGAGGAGTCACGCCATTGGACGAACTTGTCGCTCGGTTCCATGGAATGCTCACGCTCAAGCTCCTGCGGCAGGAGAACACCGGCCCAGCGGCAGCACGCAATAGAGGAGCGTCTGAGGCCGCAGGAGAATTTCTCGCTTTTACGGATGACGACTGCGCTCCCGCGCCCAACTGGTTGCAGGCCTTCTCAACACAATTTGTCGCGTCACCTGATTGTGCCGTCGGTGGACAAACGCTCAACGCGCTCACGCACAATTGTTACTCCACGGCGAGCCAACTCCTGATCTCCTATCTGTTCTCGTACTACAACGCCGTTCCTCACGCTGCGCGATTTTTCCCGTCGAGCAATCTGGCGTTCCCGGCCAAGGGGTTTCGTGCCATCGGAGGTTTCGATGTGACCTACCCGCGGGCCGCCGCTGAGGATCGCGAACTGTGCGACCGCTGGTTGTCCCATGGGTATCGAATGATCTATGCGGCGGAGGCGATAGTGTTTCATGCGCATGATCTGACGTTTCGGACGTTTCTGCGCCAGCACTTTCACTATGGCCAGGGCGCGCTCTGCTTTCGTCAGGTCCGTGCCCGGCGGGGGCAGGATCGGGTCAAGGTGGAGCCTCCGGCGTTTTACTTCAATATGCTTCGCTACCCGTTTGTCAGCGCACGGGGCTGCAACGCTCTTATCGTGATGCTGTTGCTCGTGGTGACGCAAGTTGCCAATGCGGCTGGCTTTTTCTGGGAGCGCGCAAGGGGAAGAGTGGTATGACCACCCCACAGGACTCGGCCACATTAGTGGAGAGAGCCTCCATGACCAGGAAGCCACTCCGGAAGCTTCTTGGAGCCGCATGTGTCCTACTCATCACCCTGATCGCGCTCGAAGTCTCGGTCAGGATATGGGGGTACTCAGAACGTCATATTTACGATCCTATTTATATGTCGTTTGATCGCACCGGTGACATCCCGTATATCCATAAGCCTAACCTCACACAAGCCAGCGCGCGCGGACTCGCCGTCATCAACACCGATAGCTTAGGGTTGCGGGCGAAGATTGTCGGGGCATCGTATGGAGTTAAACAGCCGAACGAGTATCGCATTGCGGTCGTCGGGGATTCCGTCACGTTTGGCGAAGGTGTCCAAAGGACAGAGGATACGTTCGCCCAAGTATTGGGAGACACGCTCAATCAGCAACAACAAGCCGTCAGCGTGAAGGTGTTTAACTATGGCGCATCGGCCTATAGCGTCAAAGAGATGGTCGCCACGCTTCAGTACCGCATGGTGGACATCCAGCCGGATCTTGTCGTGATGGCCATCATCCCTTCTGACTTCAACCTGGCCCGAACACCCACGATTGATGAGTCAGGATATTTAATCGACCAGAAGCTGTCTCAGTTCAGCCCTCCTGGTTCGATGGCGCGGCAGGTTCTACGTGGGATTCACCTGACGTATGTCCTGAGAGACCTTGGCTTGCGCTGGTTTTTCAAGCGCGTCGACATCACCCAAGTTCTTTCGCGAGGCGAGATTCCCGAATCGTACCATTACGTTCGACATTTCAAGGAGGCGGCAGAACAACACGGGCTCTCGTACGTGATCGCGCTTCTTCCTCCCATGCGAAGGAATCCCTGGGGCCCTTTGCCTGGCCAACTGACACGCGACCGCATCGCGTATATTGATCTGTCGTTTTTGTGGAACGAGCTTACAGAGGAGCAGTACATGGCGAGCCGGTTCGACCCGCATCCGTCGCCTGCCGTTCATCATCGAATCGGCGAAGCGTTGGCGGACTATGTGCGGCACAACCAATTGAAGTTTGCTGGGCAGGCGCAGTCGAATTGAACAGATGTGCGGTCATCAGCAACTTCCTGGGCCGTCGTCAGAAACCGATTTCAAGGGGTTAAGGGAAACAACAAGGGGGCACCAGCATGGCGGTTCAACAGATTCCTGAGATGTCGGTCATCGTCATTACCCCCGATTCCTACAGCACTGTCCGAAAAACGATTCGCCGACTTCGGGCTCAGAGCGCCAGTCACCAGCTGGAAATTGTGCTGGTCGTTCCTTCGGCGCAAGGCGCGAACATCGATCGCGCAGAGCTCGGCAGCTTCTGTGGGATCTACATTGTCGAAATCGGCGACATGACTTCGACAGCCAGGGCTCGGGCTGCCGGTGTGCAATGCGCCACTGCGCCGGTGGTCGCCTTTGTGGAAGACCACTCCTTTCCCGCAAAAGGATGGGCCGAAGCCCTCATTCAGGCACATCGACAACCCTGGGCTGCGGTCGGTCCTATGATGGCCAATGCCAACCCCCATAGCCTGGTGAGTTGGGCCAATCTGATTATCGAATATGCCGAATGGATGGAACCAGTTCCTGCAGGGGTGGCCGAGCACTTACCCGGACACAACGGTACGTACAAACGGGCTCTTCTTCTGGACTATGGCGATCGACTGGAAGCGATGTTGGAGGCCGAGAGTATCCTCCAATGGGATTTGCGGGCGAAAGGACATCAGCTCTATCTGGAACCGGCTGCGAAGACCTATCACCAGAACTTCTCGGCGCCCTTTTCGTGGATTCCCTTGCGTTTGGACGGCGGCCGGCTATTTGCGGCTTCCCGTGCCAGGACTTGGTCGCCATTACGTCGTCTATTGTATGCCTTCAGCGCTCCGCTCATCCCGTTCGTCCGATTTCGCCGTATCGTCGGCGAACTGCGCCGCCCTGGCCGGGCGAGACATCTGATGCCACGAGTGTTGCCATTGCTCTTTGCGGGTCTGGTCGTCGATGGCACAGGCGAAATGATCGGGTATGCATGTGGTGTCGGCAATGCGATGCGAAGGCTGTCTGCTATGGAGTTCCACCGGGAGCGATACCTCACGAAGCACGACAGGCTTGCAGAGGTGGAAGCATGAGTTGCTTGTATCGGCAGGAGACCTGATGGGTGGTGCACGCTTTCGAAGGGTGGCCGATGGAGCGGGACAAACGACGCAATCACGGCTATAGCACCGTCATCACTCGGCTGCGCGACGACCGGTTGCCGTATGCGCGACTTATACACATCGGCGTCATGGCCATTCCGTTGATCGTGGCAGGCAAGACCCTCGACAGTGTTCGCGATTGCCTTCGTTGCTTTCGCCATTACAACGTGAAGACGTATGAGCTTCCACTGGCGGTTGCTCTCACCGTTGTGACGCACGTCCTCGAGATACCCGGGATGCTGGCTGCGTACCGTGGTCAAACCATAGGAGCGACGGCATATCGCTGACGGCTGAACGACGTCTGTAGTTGGTCTCTCGAGGGAGCGAATGATAGCAGGCTTGTCGGTGTTTGATTGGAGGAATGTGTCCACGATCAGACGACCAAGGTAGCGC
>JAGXAR010000172.1 GCA_018971525.1 Nitrospirota bacterium | reverse complement strand
TAGGGCATACTGGTCTCGCGCACCTGAAGCTGCGATGCCGGGTATGGATCCTGATGTCGCTAAAAGGCTAAAGGGGTTGGATGAGGCACTCGCGGAAAGTTACGAGCAGGTGATCGAAGACCTATCGGACGATGATCGAAAAACGTATCGTGGAACCGCATCTGAATTGCGCGAAGTGTTACGCGGCGCTCTGAACCTGATGGCTTCAGATGACGACGTCATGCATATGGATTGGTATAAAGAGGCAAGACGTAATGGCACCAGGAAAGAGCCTAAACCTACGCAGGCCGAGAAAACCAAATACATTCTGCGACAGCGCAACGCAGGTTCCTCGGCAGTCGAAGCTGCAGAATCATACATGGATTCAGTTGAGGAGAGATTGGGTCATGTAGTTAGAGCATCGTATAGAAGAGCAAGCGATTCCACCCACGCAGGTGTGGAAAGAACGGAGGTAGCCCAACAAGTAAAGTATGTGAACGCTCTCTTGTCCGAGCTCCTGCCTCCTGAATCACCTCCAGCCTAATAAACACAGACCGATATTCTCCGCCAGTAAGCGAACGTCTTCCGCCCAGAACCGGAATGCCACTAAAAGTCTGTAGACGCATAGTCGTCTTCCCCTGTAGCTTCCCTCGTCATATGCCGAAGGGGTTCTACCCCGTTTCCACGGGGTGAGTTAAGAGTTTCTCCCCCTGTTGCGGCCTCTCGCGTCGCCGGCGCTGCCGGGGATTGTGCCAGCGCTCGATGTAGTCAAAGATATCCGCTCTCGCCTCGGCTCTGGTCCGGTAGTGTTGCCGATTCACCCGCTCTCGTTTGAGCACGCCAAAGAAGCTCTCTGCGGCAGCATTATCGGCGCAACTGCCCACCGCACTCATACTGCACGTCACCTGATGCGCCGCCAAGAACCGTTGATACTCCTCTGAGGTAAATTGGCAGCCCCGGTCTGAGTGCAGAGTAACCGGCGTCCGTGCCGGCCGCTGCCATACCGCCATCAGCACCGCCTGGACCACCAGCTGACGGTCCTGACGTGCACTCATCGACCAGCCCACGATGAGTCCCGAATACAAATCCAACACCACGCAGAGATACAACCAATGTTCAGCCGTCCGAATGTAGGTGATATCCGTCACCCATTTGATGTTGGGGGCTGCCGCGATGAAGTCGCGGTTCAGATGATTCTGCGTGCCGGGGGGACGGACTCCGGTGCGCTTCATTCGCCACCGCCGTCGCTGCGGCACCCCTTGAAGCCCCGCCCAACGCATCGGCCGCGCCACGCGGTGACGGCCACAACGCTCCCCGGCATAGCGTAAGTCTTCCCAGATCCGTCGGCTTCCCACGACGCCGTCCTGGTCGGCATGCAGCTGATGAATCCGCACCAGTAATCGGGCGTTCTCCTGGGCCCGCGTACTCGGCGGTCGCGTGGCCCATCCGTGGTACCCACTGGACGAGACCCGCAAACACCGGCACATCATTCGGATGGGAAAAGGCTTCGCGGCACCGTTGGATCATCCGATACTTCATCGCGACGCGCTCGCGAAGAACGTGGCCGCTTCTCGCAAAACATCCCGCTCCTTGGTCACGCGAGCTAACTCTCGCCGCAACTGACTCAGCTCCTCCTCCCGAGGTCGCCCGTGGCCGGGAAACGCTTGGACCGGCGTCCGACGCACCTCGCGACGCCAGCGCCAGAGCACGTTGGCCCCAATCCCGAGTCCCGCCGCAATCTGACTCACGCTGACGCCGGGCGCGTCGAGCATCGCCACGACGTCACGCTTGTACTCTGCTGAAAACCTTCGCCTCTGTGTCATGACACCCTCCTGGCCCATTATGAGCCTTAACTAGGTGTCCGGAAAAGCGGGGGCGAACCCGTTTCATATTTTCGTGCCCTCGGAAACACTTGTAACGAGATAATCGCATTGAACGTCGTGATCACATGCTTGCTGGCGCTACTAATCATACGTATCAAATCAGATACGAGGTGAATCGAATTTGATTCAGATTGGCATCCAAATGATATTGGACCCAATGATCGAAAACCATGAAGGAACATAATGTTCGGTTCGAACTCGCTTTGCAAAGTTTCACTAGGCACACATATTGAAAGATCATAGTTGTTAGTACCATATTTCGACCCCGCGATACGCAGATACGGCGATCTCTTTAAGTATTTTTCAACAGTGAAAATGGCACCTTGACTTTTAATGTCGTCGATCCTCGCCATAGATGATCCGAAGCAAAGAAGGCGAACATGGCTCAGCGCTCTAGAGGAATCTCGTGCCTGAAATAACAATGACTTGATCCATAGGTTCACCTGTTTCAGTTAGGAGATTAGAGCCATTGCACCTGGCACTGATCTGTTCATCGATTTGAGCGTTCGAGACTAACGGTTATCCATCCCATGGAGATTCAGAGAGCTTGTGCTGTAACAGCGTGATTGCAGCATGCGCGCGGCCTGCAATTTTTTACCGAGTGAGAAGAAATGAAAACTTTGGCACTTACAGTTGGAGTCGTAATCTGGCTGACCACGAGTGCGTTGGCCTGGAATCACTTTGGTCATCTGACGGTCGCGGCCATTGCCTATGATCACCTGACGCCGAAGGTGCGCACGACGGTTGATGGCTTGCTGAAGCTCAACCCGTCCTACAAACAATGGGTGGCGGGGGTGGCGGCTCAAGACAAGCGCAAAGTCGCGTTCATGCGGGCGGCGACCTGGCCGGACCTGATCAAGACGAGCGCCATGGGCTATCAGAACGACGGCGAGCGGCCCACTGGTCCTGACGCGGCACGCAACATCGGCTACGCCGACAAGCTCATGCATCGATATTGGCATTTTATCGATCGACCCTTCTCCCCTGATCATGCGGGACTCCTCGAACCCGATAGTCCCAATGCCCAGACGCAAATCTCGGCGTTTCGTGCCACATTGACTGACCCTCACGCATCCAAGGAGTTGAAGTCCTATGATCTCGTCTGGCTGCTCCACCTGGTGGGCGATGTCCATCAGCCCTTACATGCCACCTCTCGCTTTGATCAGCAGCAGCCGAAGGGCGATCGGGGTGGCAACGCGGTCAAGCTGTGCACTAAGCCGACAAGCTGCGAAGGCAAATTGCACGCCTTTTGGGATGACGTCCTAGGCACGAGTGACAGCTACAAAACGGCCATCACGAAAGCGAAAGCCCTGACGCCAGCGGACGCGCATCTTGCAGCCATTCCTGATGAAGTCGTCTGGATCGAGGAAAGTTTCCAGGCAGCCCAGCAGACCGTCTACGCGGCACCGGTGGGAGTCGGGGAAGGACCTTATACGCTCGACACGGCGTATAAAACCGCCGCGCGAGAATTAGCCGAGCGCCGAATCGCCTTAGCCGGTAGACGTCTGGCGAATCTGCTCAATGACGCGATGTGCCCCGGGTAGTTAGCTCGTTTGTTGGTTCGCCTAACAATGAAGGTGAAGGAGAAGTCATGGAGCTATCCGCAAATCTTCTACTAAGGCGCTTAAGCATATCCCTGGTGTTCTTACTAGGCAGTGTCACCTTATCTGGTTGCTCGGGAGTCACAAATACCATTGCGGGTCTTACAACGCCGCAATCGACTATTTCAGGGTCGACCTATCCATATTGGGTCGATCGTGACTCGGGGCAACTGATTCCGGACACTCCCGAGACAAGCGATACAAGAGAATTCATTACGCCAAATGACTATTTTAAGGTCTCACTCGAGACTGGATTTCTGAGATATCTTCAGGCAGTGGATCCCTACGTTATTGTCTATTCCGAAGCATGGGTCAGTTCAAAGCCAAAGCCAACAGATAGCGACAAGATGCTTCGCCAAATTGTCTTGCTGAAGGACGGGATTTCGCAAAATGCAAGACTTCCAATTTCATCAGTGACCATTCTAGGCCCTATGACCTATGAAAAGGACACGCCTGACGTGATTGTGGCGCTCAAAGTCGTTGTGCTGTCAAAGCGGGATAATGCACAAACGATAAGCCTTATCGAAGGTCTAGCTGGGGCAGCAGGTGCAGCGGCGCCCCAATATGCCGTCATTGCCGGTGCTGCCGCTAGTGCGATGGCTACGTTCATTTCACAAAATCGGGATAAGATCGAATTTGAACATACCCTTGTGTTCAGCCCAAATACTTCTAGTGGCAGTGGATCCAATACGAAGCATGCGAATATTCTCAAAGAGGGTCGAATTGTGGTGTT
>JAGXAR010000171.1 GCA_018971525.1 Nitrospirota bacterium | reverse complement strand
CTCGGTCGTCAATAGTGGACGCCATGAGTTACAGCCTCATGCCGTCGGCTGCTGACGGAACCACTGTTGGATAAATGCCGCCGGGGAGAGATTCCCGAGCCTGGAATGCCGCCGCTGGCGGTGGTAGAACATCTCGATGTACTCGGTGATCTCGCATCTGGCCTGGGCGCGTGTGTCGTCGTACCGGTGGTGCACCCATTCATTCTTGAGCGTGCCCCAAAAACTTTCCAGGGGTGCATTGTCCTAGCAATTGCCGCGCCTCGACAGGGACGCGTGCATGCCGAATGGCTTCAGCAGCGCTTGACAGTCCTGGGCACAATACTGCGAGCCGCGAGCCGAGTGGTGGATCAGCCCCAGGCCCGGGCACTTGGCGCCGACGGCTTTCACGAGCGCACGGCTCACTAGGTCCGTGGTCATCCGGGCGCCCATCGCATGGCCGACCACCTCGCAGGTGTGGAGATCCTTGATCCCTGCACGATATAACCAGCCCTCACCGGTCAGGAGTAGAGTGAGAGACCGGGCGTAGTCGAACTATCTCCCGGCCTCTCCTCCCCGAACCGGACGTGCACCTCTCAGCGCATCCGGCTCTCCATTCGAGCGTTGCGTACCGCACAGGCCACTTCGCCAGCTTGCGTTGCCTTTCACTGATTATCAAAGGTCTTCACCTCATTGCCGTCAGTTAATCCGCCACACAAGCCGCTCAAACTGCCCCCCTTCGCCATGTGGCCGGCTTTCCCGACCTCGGACTACTACGAGGGCTCCGCCAACGTGTACCGCATCGGGGGACACACTCCCTTATCATCGGTACACGCCTTCCCCAGTTCACATGCTGGACTCCACACACGGGCGAGGTTGCCTATCGCAGTCTTTCTCCTTGCGTTCCGCAAGTTGTCGCGGCTGTCACGGTCTAGCTACGCGCTCTCCCTGACTCCCTGATGGCCAGCCTACATGTCCAGCCCTCATTCGCCGTGCCAGTCCATACGTATGACGGGCACTGATCCGCGTCCTGCCTGGTAAGCGGTGTAGGCAGGGGTGACACTTCAACCCTCAGATGCGTGTCAATAGGTGTGTATTCCTCAACCGTCCCATGCTCAGCCTGGAGGCTCCTCTTGGCGTAACCGCTTCGCCGCACGCCCCGTTTCCCGCGGACTTCGTCACCTTGCCAGTGTCCGGCAAGTCACCGCCGCTTCGGCTCACTCCTTCTCGTAGCAGAAGGAGGGCATGCTCGTGACTGCTACACTACTCCATCGAGCCATGCATTCCAGACATGCTCCAGCAACTCACCCCCTAACAGGCGGGCTTCGTTGGCTGGGCGTACCATAGGTGATATCGGTCACCCAAGTCTCGTTGGGTCGGCCGGGTGCAAACGTCTGCCCGAGGAGATTGGCGGCCACCGGTAGATGGGGTGTGGAATCCGTCGTCGCCGTAAACTTGCGCCGCTGCTTGCAGCGGAGGCCCAGCTTTTTGCGCAAGCGCTTGATGCGGCCCACGCCGACCGTAAACCCGTCATCCTTCAGCTCATCACGTAGCCGTTCTGGCCCGTAGGTCTGACGTGTGCGGACGTGGGCAGCCTGGATCGCCACCTCCAACCGCGCGTTCTCCTGGGTGCGCTTCGAGGGGCGGCGCCTCGTCCAGGCGTGTAGCCGATTGCCCGGCCGATCTCGCTCAACGACTGCCCCTGTTTCCACCGCTGCCACAGGTCCACTTTCTGGGCCGCAGACAAGCTCGGACGCCCCATATGTCCCATCACGATCACCCTCCCACTCCACTGTACGCCAGAGGGTGTTGCATTGATCGCTTGAACCTGCCCTGTGTAATTCTCGACATCAACAGTAGCAGAGATTTTATTATCGTCGAGACGATACTTTCCTTTGTAGAGGCAGGACAGGTCTCCTCCATGTAGAGTCGCACCATCAATGACAACAATGCCAAACCCCATAAGATTGTTGTTAGACAGAAACTTGGCCGAGTAGATGCCAGCGATCATCGAAACTCTTCTTTCCTCTATCAGCTACGAACAGTGGGATAGTGCATACGCTTGAAGGAAAGGTCAACTGGAACGGGCGAGGATCATGGCCGGTCAATACAACCATTCTCCCACGCCCCACCTTGCGGATTGCTCGTTGCCCGATCTGACAGAATTAGTCCTACGTAATTCTAAATTCTACGTAAGTCAGACCTGGTTAACTCCCTAGGCCTCAAAAATGCCTTCTCGTGATATACTGTAGGTGTGCCTAATTTATTCTAAGAAGATCCCATGGCTAAAATTCTCGTGATCGATGACGAGCAGGGCATCCGGGATCTCCTCGACACGCTCCTCTGTCGAAAAGGCTATGACGTGGTCGTCGCGGAGAATGGCCAGAAGGGCTTGCAGCTCTTTCGCCGGGAACGCCCCGATGTCATTGTGATTGATCTGAAAATGCCAGGGATGGATGGGCTCACGGTCTTGCGACAAGTCCGCAGTCTCAATCCCAGTCAGCCGGTGATCATTTTGACGGGGGCCGGAACTCCTGAGACAGAGCAGCAGGTCCGTGCGCTTGGGGTGACTGAGTACGTCGAAAAAGAATTCTCGCTGCATCGCCTGGGAGACTCACTGAAGCGCCTGCTGGCCTACACGGATCTTCCGGCGTAGCGGGTTTCCCCTCGCTCGTGAATCGGCGACAATATCCTCAAACACACTCAGATGATTCCGCGCTCCATTCTCATCATTGACGACGATGAGCAGATCCGTGCCTTCGTTCGGCAGGTGCTGGAAGAGGGGAGGCCAAGGTCATGGAGACGCCCATCTAGTCGATTTCTTTATCAAGGAGAGTAGTCCCATGGAGAAACGAAAGTGCTCCCGGTTTCCCGTCATGTTGCCTGCCGTGTTCTTCGGCAAACGGGCCGGAGGCGGATTGGTGGGCGATGTGTCCTTGGAAGGATGCCGCATCCGGAGCGCGGTGCCAATGGATAAAGGAGACTATGTACGGATACGGATCGATCTCATCGGAGAAACCCTGACCGGAGACCTTGCAGTCGTCCGCTGGTCGAGGGAGGAAGAGTTCGGTGTGGAATTGATTCGGATGGCGCCGGAACAACAAGCTCGACTGCGTGGATTCCTCAATCTGTTCAGCAATACCCATGTAGATGAACCCACGACATCTGTCACTGATTCTCAGTGAGCGCTCCCGACTCACGCCTACACCAGCCCAAAGTCCAGCTTGTTCACCGCTTCAGACAACACCTTCAGCGGGAAGGATTCACGATGCGTGTACATCGCATGAACCTCGCCCCCTGCCCCCGTATGCCCGCACAAGGCGTAGACCAAGGCGTCCGGCACTCCCGCAGAATGGAGGCCGGTAATGAACCCATGCCGGAACGAATGTAGGACAAGGGATGGTGGGAACTTCAGGGTACCCCGCACCAGCCGACCGAACCACTTGCCCGTTGCGTCGCCCCAACCGTTCGCAGACCAGGCGCACTGGTAGAAGAGTCGCGTGTGTCCGACTGTCTTTGTGCGGTCCACGTAGTCGAGGAAACCTAGGCGGGCTGTCAGGTCGGCATGAAGAGGTACTCTGCGCTTACTGGCGGCATTCTTGAGGGACTGACCTTCGCCCTGGTCGCTGATGTCGAAGTACCACACGTCTGATACCGCGTCATGGACCACCTGAGAAACGAGGAGCTGTGCGGCCTCCTCCCGTCGTAGACCGGCATAGAGGCACAACAGGACAATCCAGTAACGTTCTGGGTGCCTGGAGCGATCCCGCTGCCGCTGAAAGGATGGATGCGCGATGAGGGTCTCGCGTTCTTCCCGCGTGAAGGCCAGCCGCTTGAGAGCTTCCTTCTTTTGAATACTCTTGGCGATTCGGAGCTCCGCTATAGGGTTGACCACGCTATCGGCCACGAACCCTTGCCCCTTCGCCCATCGAAAGAGGTGATCGAGGAAATGAAGATGTTTGTTGATTGTCGCGGCCTTCCTATATGCGGAGACCATGCTCTCCTTAAATGCCCGACAGTCCGCCTTGGTGATGTCCCCTATCGGCTTGTCCCCGCCGATCACTCTCAGGAACGTCTTGAATGTGGCCTCGATCATGCCCTGAGTGCGAGCCTGTCGAGAAATAGTCAAATGTTGTGTACGCCGATCTGATCAGGCGGCGATCTCCTGACGGTTCTCCTTCTGGACCTCAACTCCATTTTTGAACTGAACACCTTGCAGGAGTTTGGCGATCAGCTCGGTCCCGCGTAATTTCAACC
>JAGXAR010000170.1 GCA_018971525.1 Nitrospirota bacterium | reverse complement strand
CAGGGAGGGATGACCATATACATTTATTGAGAGATGCCCATCCTCGTCGCCTCCACGAACTGCTCCGTCGAGTCGTCGATGTGTCGCCCTTGGCGACCGTTGGCTTGATGAATATAGAGCAAGCCCTGGGCGACGCGCTGTCGAGAGGGGGGCGGGAGGGCCATTTGATACTTCACCGCTTGCTGGTGGTCGGCAAGTTGTGACGCGGGATTGTAGACGCTGTTGAATTTCCACAGCATCTTCAAGAAATTCGTCTGTCCATGCCACAGATGTCCCGCGACGATTTTGGCCGTTCCGCGTAACGCCTTCCACCCCAAATGCTTCATGTTCAAGACCTGCTGGGTCTTCACCAGCTCTGCGTAAAACTCCGGCAAGGGGAGCTTTGTGGGCAGCACGGCATGTTGGATATCGAAGAGGCGATAATCGCGGCTTTGAATGTGACGCGGTTCCGTCAACCATGTTTCCGTGCCCGGGTAGGGGGTATTGACGCTGATGTTCACGATTTCAGGAATTTCGAGGCACCACTGGCGGATGACCTCGAAGCGCTGCTTGTCCCAGTCGGGATCGGCAATTACATTAATGGCGACGGTGATGCCGAGTGACCGGGCAAATTCCAACGCCTCAAAATTCTTGCCCAGCGAGATGCGCTTGCGATGTTTCAGCAGCCCTTCCTCATCGATGGCCTCGACCCCAATGAACATATATTCCAGGCCGAGGGACTTCCAAAATTTGAACACGTCCTTGTTTCGCAGTAACACGTCGCCGCGCGTCTCCAGGTAATACTTCTTCTTGATTCCTTTCTTGGCAATCGCTTCTCCGATCGCCATGCCGTGCTTACCCTGGATAAAGGCCACGTCATCGACGATGAAAATTCCCGGCTCTTGCACCCGCGCCAAGTCTTCCACAATCTTGTCCGGGCTGATCATGCGATAGCTCCGGCCATAGAACGTCCAGGCGCTGCAGAAGGAACAATCCCATGGACAGCCTCGCGCAAACTCAATGGAGGCGCAGGGGCCAGCACGCCGATGAAATATTTCCGACGATGGCGCAGCAGGTCCCGTGCCGGACTAATGGCATCAAGGTGTTCTGCAAAACGCGGCGGCGGGCCTGAGCCGAAACGAGACACCACGCCGGGAACCCGTGCGATCGCCGTGCGATCATGCTCGATGGCCTGCAGAAGCTCTGGCACGACCGCCTCGCCTTCCCCTTTCAGAATGCAATCGATCGCGCCGGCGCCATGCTCCAGGAACTGCTCCGCAATAAATGAGGCGCTATGGCCGCCGACAAACACAAAACTTCCTGGCAATGTGTCTTTCGTGAGCTTGGCCAGATCGACGATTTCCGGGACGTTCGCCAGATAATTGCAGGAGAAGGCCACGACATCGGGGCGCCAGGTCTGAAGCAGCGCGGCATAATCACGATGGGTTTCGACCTGTAAATCAATGAGACAGATCTCATGCCCGGCTTGGCGGATGGCCTGGGCCACAAGCTCTAACCCCAGCGGCTCCAAACGAAGATATATTTTTGTATACATCAATGCGCTCGGATGAACGGCAAGTACCTTCATAACGTCTCCTTTTTCCCCGCAAGGGGCTATAGGGGAAGGCCATCATGAGTCATAGGCTCCGGATTCTGGCTCAGCCTGCTGTGCTCATGGCGACATCTTAGAATCACAATAATAGCCTAGTCCTTGAGACCAGCCGGGAGTTGTTGGAGCACCTGCCATGTTAGTTCTAAGCTCACAATTATGCCTGGAAGGTGTCCACAAAATCAGGGCAAGCCCATAGGCAAATCTCGAACTTTGTCTGGACTGGGCTAGAATGAGGCGGGCTTGCGCACAACATGCACAGTTATCTACCGAGACTCTCTGTACAACCCGTGGGACTATGAAGGGAAAGACAGCGAACAAATCGCCCTCGCACCCGTCTGGCCCTAGCGACCGGCAGGAGCAGCCGGTAGCTTCTGCCGGATGCGTGTGAGATAGGCCGACATGAAATGCTCCGGCACATCCTGAATACTGAGGTTCTTCAGGTTATTCCAGAACGAAATCACCGACTGGCGTTCAGCCTGATGTTCTATATAAAAGCGGTAATTCGGACCGTCCTCCAGCACGACCTCTGGACCGAAGTGTTGATACGGACCTTCGTCTAAAATTGCGAACACTTCGAAAGGCGGCAGCAAAGACACGGGGTCTTTGTCGTTCACAAAGCGGAGCAACGGCAGCGTGCGATATTTCAGGACCCCGTCGTGGTTCGTGACTTTCGGTTGGCCGAAGGTCATCGCCTGTCCAAGCTTAAATCCCTCCTCCTTTAGCAACATGAGGACGATGACGGCGGCGGCCCCGCCGAAACTGTGTCCAGTGACTCGGGTTTCATAGTCCGTGTTCAAAAGCGGCTTCGCGAACTGGTACACCTGAAGCGCCGCGTCCGCAAATCCCTTATGGAGCGGGATCTGCAATCGGGGGTCCACAACCTTGTTGTAATCCACATCCAATCGGAAGTTGATCAGGTTGGAGGTGCCGCGCACCACGATCCACTGCACACGCTTGGCATCATCCCGCTCCACATAGGCCTTTATTCCGGACGAAAGCGGCGTACTGATGCTGATGTGCACGCCCGCGCCGCTCTGCGTCTGAATGATTGCGTCCTGTTCATACGCGAGTGCGGCCCGCTGGGCATACTGCAGCGCCTGGGTGAAGTCCGGCGCCGTTGGAGGCAAGGAGACAGGTGGCTTCTTCCCGCAAGAAGAGACGCTCACCACGACCAGCGCGAAGACAACAAGTATCAAGGTATATCGAATGGCGATAGATTGAGGCGTCCGCATCCGCATAGTCCGCTCCTGCTAACGGTTGAACTGCACCGCTCCCCCAAATTGCTAGCGGGGACTATCCATGCGTCCTATCGGTGGCTGGTTGCCAAATGCCAGTCCACCCGAGCAAGGCGAATCAGTGCATGCCCGTCCTGAAGACCCATCGCATACCGCTCGAACACATGGGGCAGACTATACCGATACAGGGTCGTGTGATCTCTATTGAGGAGCGACTCCCGGAGCCCCTCCTCTTCGGCGCACCATCGTCCCAACTCAGCCTGCGTATCCGCCTGCGTTCTCTGCCGCCGGCACCAGTCAACGCGTGAGATGATATAAGTGCTAATTTCTGCCAGGGCTCTCCTCCGTGGCTGGATCGTACAAGCCTCGGATCTCTACCGGCATTGAATATCCAGATCGGTATTCAGGTATTTGCTCCCGGCCACCTATGCGTGCCTGGCATGCCCTGAATCCCTGCACGTGGTCGTGCATGCCCGTTGTCAGAGCTCCAGGCATGAACGGGGTCATCACAGCGGCCTCGGGTCTCATGGGTATCATTTTGACTCGACCAGGGGGAGCGGCGCTATCAGTGAGGGGCCGATTCTGTTGTCGTGGTTTGCACTACGAGGCACGGCTCCGGGCGGTGCCGTGACGGCTGTCTGTGCTGGACGCCGGTCGTCGAGATCGACACGACCATGGATTGGCGGTTAGGGGCGTGGCGGTGTCTCGCGTGCGGAGAATTTTTGGATCGTGTGATCGTCCGACATCGTCTCGCTGCACGGGGCATGGCTTCGACGGCGTGAGCGGCGGCTGTCGGGTTCGGCCTACGGCTTGCGGTATCCACGGCGAAGCCAGCGATCTTCGGGGGTGCGGTAGCTGTGTGATGGGGGTTTTCGTAGCACCAGCCGCTTGACGATTACTAGCAGTGCGGCGATAGAAAACGCTTTGAGAAGTTTTGCCAGCATGATCTTGCCAGTCTGAACGATGCGTCTCGGCGATGCAAGGGGCGAGACACGGGTGTACGTGAGACAGGGGTCCGGGCATGATCGCGCCACCGGTGGCACGGGTGACCGATTGCAACAAGTGAAGTATTGTTCACAATGTTTATGACACCCAAACGGCTCAGCATGCGAATAAAACAACTACGAACGGCGCGCGGGATCAGCCAGGAGACGCTGGCGAAAAAGCGAAGATCTCGCGCGAGTATGTCAATAAGTTGGGAGCGGGACGCTATGACCCGACCCTCGGTGTTCTGCAACGGCTGGCGAAGGCGCTGAAAACGACGGTGGGAGAGTTGGTGGAGTAAGTGAGGAAGAGAGGAATGTGTGCAGAACCCTAAATTGACCAAGAAGCAGCGTCAGTTAGTCTCCGAGGTCAAGCAGTTGGTCTTGACGATCGACCTTGATCCCGATGAGATCGCAAACACGATCGATCATGAGTGTCGCACGACGGCCCTTTAACTCGC
>JAGXAR010000169.1 GCA_018971525.1 Nitrospirota bacterium | reverse complement strand
GGAGTATTACTGAAAAGCTGTCGGTCCAATCCTCTTTTCAATTGTCCGACACCACCTATGAAAATGGCTTGAGTCTTGGCCTGGTAGACTATCAACTCCTTGGTGGCTCCGGCGGGCTGCTCTATCAAGTGACCGAACAGGACCAAATCCAATTGTCCGGCTCGTACGTTAATTTTCATACGACCAACGCGCCCTTACCATTTCGTGCCAGCTTTCCTGGAGTCAACCTGAGCCTGACCCATGCTTTCACAGAAACTCTGACGGGAACGGCCTACGGTGGACCAAGTTTTGTGAGTTCAACTACCCAGACAGCCGGCGACAACATCAAGGCTCAGAGCACTGTCTGGTTATTCGGGGCGAATCTCACAAAGAAGTTTGAGCGCGCGACGGTACAAATCTCAGCATCTCGGAATATTGTGCCGAGCGGATTCGGCCTGCTGATTCAAACAGATCATGCCGGCGTGACCGTTTCTCATGATCTTTCCGAAACCCTTACTGCTTCTTTCGACGGATCAGCTTATATCGTCTCAGGTGTCACGAACCGCGCAACAGGCGGCACCTTCCCAGAGAACCGCTACTTCTCTGCCACCCCTACAATCGCCTGGAAGTTCTTGGAATGGTGGAAGCTTGAACTGTCCTATACCTATGGACGTCGTGAAGTGGCCGGCTTCTCAGATGCAACCACGTCCAACGCCACGATGTTCATGCTCACGTACTATCCTCCGAAACTCGCGATTTCCAACTAGGATGTTCAATTTATGATTACTCAGCCTCACACATCACAATCCGAACCGGTCCAGAGTTTTCAGACCTACGTGGCGATGTTTCATCGGCGACGGACTCTGATTGTTTTAGTCGGTGGCGTTCTGTTGGGCCTCAGCCTTGCTGTCGCTTTCCTATGGCCACCAGTTTACAAATCCATGGCGACCATTCTGATCGAGGAACAGGAAATTCCATCCGAACTCGTTCATTCGACGATTACCAGTTATGCCGATCAGCGCATCGAAACAATCAAGCAACAAGTCATGAGCCGGACGACCTTGTGGAAGGTCGTGGAACAATACAATCTCTACCCGAATCTCCGAAAAACCAGCCCCGCCGAAGAAGTCGTGAAGCAGCTCACCAAAGACATCGCGGTCGAAGTGATCAGCGCCAACGTGGTGGATAAACGCACGCAACAACCGACGAAGGCCACCATCGCGTTCACCGTGGCGTACCAGAGCAACTCGCCCGACTTGGCCCAAAAGGTCGCCAATGAGCTGACCAGCCTGTTTCTGGGCGAGAATTTGAAGAGTCGAGAGCGACAGGCGCAGGAAGCAACATCCTTCCTCCAACAGGAGGCAGAGAATCTTTCCAAGCACATCGGCGAGGTGGATGAAAAGATTGCCCAGTTCAAGCACCGGGCGAACAGTGCCTTGCCGGAACTGATGCCCCTGAATTTACAGCTCATGAGTCAGTCTGATCGCGAACTGACTGACATCGACCAGCAGATTCGAACTCTCGAGGAACGCAAAAACTATCTTGAGGGTGAACTCGCCACAATCAAACCGAATACCCCGATCATGTCCGTGACCGGAGAACGCATCCTGGACTCATCCGAGCGCTTACGCTCCCTTCGCGCGCAATATGCCGGAGCCTCTGCCAATCTGACTCCCGACCACCCCGACATTCTGAAGATGAAGCAGGAGATCGAGGCCTTAGAAAAGGAGACCGGACAGCCGCCAGAAATAGAGGAAGCTTCCAAACAACTGGTTGATGCCCGTGCCACGCTGGCTACCGTCTCCGAGCGCTTAGGCAAGGATCACCCTGATGTCATTCAAGCCCGTCGCACGATTGCAGCCTTGGAGCAGGAAGTTCGACAGCTTGAATCCGTTCCTCCTCGAAGGCCCATGCTGAGACCGGAAAACCCCGCCTATATCAATCTCCAGGCTCAGCTCAATTCCGCGACCTCTTCCCTGGACGCCCTTCGGAAGACTCGTGCTGATGTGAAGAGGCGCCTTCAGGACTATGCGACACGCATCGAACGGACTCCGGGTATGGAGCCTGACTATCTCTTCCTGACGCGCGATCGCGACACCTCGGGACAGAAGTATCAGGAGATCCGCTCCCGGCTGCTGGAAGCGAAAGTTTCAGAAGGCCTGGAGGTTCAGCGAAAAGGCGAGCGGTTTTCTCTCATCGATCCTCCTAGCTTGCCGGAGAAACCGGACAAGCCAAACCGGCCCGCCATTGTGCTTCTGGGCTTTATTCTGGCCCTCGCTGGCGGGCTTGGCTCCGGGGCCGCCGCGGAATCGCTCGATCATTCGATTCGCACACCGAAACAGCTCGCGCAGTTGACCCAGTTGTCTCCACTGGCGGTGATTCCCTTCATGCCGAACGAGGAGGATCTGTCTAAGGCCCTCATGCGCCGCCGCCTCATCAAGGGGGCGAGTCTTGGAGTGATGCTCACGCTCCTGGTGCTGATGCATCTGTTTTGGTTCCCGCTGGACGTGTTGTGGTTTGCCGCACTGAAACGGTTCGGAATAGAATAATCAGAGGAGAGTCCTATGGATCGCGTGCGAACTGCGCTTCAACTTTTTGAGCAGGGACAAAAGACGGGCAGGGCTCAACCCAATTTGAGAGGGGCTGACGATCAATCCGTTCCTCCTCCCATCGTCTACACCCACACTCGGTCCCTGGAGATTCCACTCTCCGTGCTTCGTCAGCGACGAGTGATGGCTGCGTATGAGAAAGGCCCCTTTGTCGACGCATTTAAAATTCTGAGAACTCAGGTGGTGCATCGTCTTCGGGAAAATGGATGGAATGTGCTGGGGGTCACCAGTCCCGGCCATGGTGAGGGGAAAACCTTGACTGCCGTGAATCTGGCTGTGAGTCTCGCGATGGAGACCACGCAGACGGTGCTCCTTGTGGACTCGGATCTCCGGAGTCCCAGTATTCACGAGGTGTTCGGCTTAAAAGACTGTCCTGGTCTTGCCGATTACTTGTTAGACAATGAGCCAGTCGAATATCTATTGGTGCATACCGGGATCGGGCACTTTGTTTTACTGCCGGCAGGACGGGCTGTTTCCAATTCGACCGAAATCCTCACGTCGCCAAAAATGCTTGCTTTAGTCGAAGAGCTGAAGCATCGCTACCCGTCGCGGATCGTGATTTTCGATCTTCCCCCGCTGCTCCATACGGCTGATGTGCTCGCCTTCTCTCCATATACGGATGCGCTGCTCCTTGTCGTGGAGGAGGGGAAGACCACGGCTGAGGAGGTGCAGCGCGCCTTGTCGCTGGTCAAGAATTCCCGTCCTGTGTTGGGGACGGTGCTGAACAAGGCAGGGCAATTCGCCGCGACTCCTGCTAGCATGCGGAAGATGCTCGCTCACTGAAGGTTGGGGGTGAGGCCGAGCGCGGCCAGTTTGAGGTTCGAGGTGACAGGCCAGATAGTCTGAGGGTGAAGGAGAACGGTTCTGAGGGACGAGGCAATGGCCTCCAACCTCCAACCTCTACCCTCCAACGTGAGCATTACTTATGTACGAATCATTCTACGGACTTCGGACTAAACCCTTCGCGCTCTTACCGGATGGAGAATCTCTCTATCCCGGATCGACGCATCGCACCGCTTACAGCCTCTTGGAGTATGGCCTGATCAACGAGGCACCCTTCATGGTCCTGACCGGAGAGCCGGGAATGGGCAAGACGTCTCTCCTGCGAAAGCTCATTGCAGAACATCACGACAAATACTCGATCGGTATTGTCACCAATGCACGCTATGACGTGGAGCAGCTCTTGCCATGGATTCTCCTGGCGCTTGACCTCAGCCATAAACGATTGGATCCCGTGGAGGCCTACCACACATTCTCAGAGTTTATAAATCGGGAGTCGAAGCGGAATCGTCGCGTGGTACTCATTGTGGACGAGGCTCAAAGCCTGGGGACCGAGCTGCTGGAGGAATTGCGGCTCCTGTCCAATTTGAACGACGGTAAGGCGCTCAAGCTGCAGATCATTCTTTCCGGACAACCGGACCTCCACACGCTCTTGCAACGGATCGACATGACCCAATTCGCCCAACGCATCGTCGTCGATCATCACCTGGAGCCGTTTACTGAAGACGAGACAATCAAGTATATCAACCATCGATTGCAGAAGGCCGGCGCCAACCAGACCTTATTCACCAATCAGGCCTGCTCACTTGTGCATCGATTGAGCAAGGGCATCCCTCGTCTGATCAATCAGATCTGCGACATCTCACTGACCTATGGTTTCGCGGAGCAGACCGCCTTCATCACCAGTAAGCTGGTGGCCCAAGCAGCCCTTGATCGAAG
>JAGXAR010000168.1 GCA_018971525.1 Nitrospirota bacterium | reverse complement strand
CTTCCCATATACGGCCCCAAAACTGGGCTCGAGAAACTTATTCAAGCTCCCGATGCCCAAGGCGGCGACAATCGTCCCCGCCAACTTGCCGACGCCGCCGGTCACCACCACCATAAACGAATCGACGATGTAATTTTGTCCAAGGCCTGGCTCAACGTTCCCCACGAGTGTCAACGCACACCCAGCCAGCCCCGCGAGCCCCGACCCAAACGCAAAGGTATAGGCATCGACCTTTCTTGTTGGGATGCCCAGGCAAGAACTCATGTTGCGATTTTGCATGACGGCGCGCACACGCAGGCCTAGGTTTGAGCGAAAGAGCAACAGGTAGATGCTTGTTACACACGCAATCGAGAGCCCGATGATGAACAGCCGATTGTAGGGTAAATAAACACCGACCATCACTTGAGCCCCGCCGCTCAGCCAGGTAGGCGCTGCCACTGCCGTGAGATCGCCGAAGTACACGCGAGCCAGCTGGATCAGCACGAGACTGACACCCCACGTGGCCAGCATGGTTTCCAATGGTCTCCCGTAGAGAAACCGAATGACGGTCGCTTCCAGAATCAGTCCGCACAGTCCGGCGACCAGGAAAGAGATGGGCAGCGAGACGAGAAAATACGCCTCGAATAAATGGGGCGGCAGGTAGGTCTTGAACAGCTCTTGTGTGACAAACGTGGCATAGGCACCGACCATCATCAGCTCCCCATGGGCCATGTTGATCACACCCATCAAGCCAAACACGACGGCTAATCCGATGGACATGATCAAAAGAATCGAACTGAGACTGATCCCGCGAAACACTGTCTCAAAGATATTGGCCCACATACTCCAGAGCTCGATCTGTTCGATGGCCGTATTGGCTGCACGGAGCTCCGGCTGGTTCGTTTCGCTCATCGCCTGGTCGCTCGCCGCCTGCTGAACGAACTCTTTCAGGGCCGGCAAGCCATTCTGGCTCCGCAACTCACCAAGGGTTGTGGCTGCACGCGCCTTCAGGGTCCCGTCTCCCGCGGTGAGCTGAAGCAGTGCCGCGCTTTCCTCCATCGCGTAACGAACCCATCGGTTCGGCTCTTTGACCGCTGCCTGTTCGAGCCATGGTACGGCACTGAACTGACCGGAGGTGCCGAGATCCGACGCCGCGGACCGCCGGACATCCTCTGTCTCGCTGGCCAGATTGAGCTTGTTCTTGAGGAGATCCTTGGCTGGTTTCACCGCCACGCGTGTCGCGCGGTCTGCCTCAGCTAAGGCTTCGTCGAGCAATGCTAAGAGCGAGGCATCACCGGAATCGACGATCGTGCGGAGCGCCTGGTCGTGAACGGCAGGCTCGTCACTTGCGAGACGCTCCGTGAGCGCCTTCACGTCCGTCAGGGTCAATGGCCCCGCAGCCGAAGACCCAGACGGCATCGGCCCGACAGACGCTTCAACAGCGCGCGCAAATCCGGCCCCCACGAAAAGAGCGACAGCCACCACAGCGGCTGTCGCTCCTATACACAATCGGTGCTTCACGCTCGTTAGCCTCAAGCCCTGCACAGTCTTTACCTCGCCGACCAATGTCCTGGCCACCCCGAGGAAACCCGTGAGGGTAGGGGGCAGTGCAGCCAGGCCGGTTAGAAACAGTTGGTCCTCTTCTTACGCCTTCTTCTGATACGTCCCCTCGTGATTGATCCAGTCACAGCCTTTGTCCGGATTCGTGTACTCACTCCATGGCTCGGGTTTGACCAACCCCTTCGACCGCCATACAACCTTGAACTGGCCGTCCTTCAGAATCTCGCCGATCAGCACCGGCTTATGCGTGTGATGGTTCGCCAGATCCATCATGATCTCACCACCCGGCGCGAGGAACTTCTGCCCATAGACCCTCTTTCGAACCTTGTCCACCTCAATTGATCCGGCCTTCTCGACCGCCTGTTTCCAGACATGCACGCCAAAGTAGGCCGCCTCGATCGGATCATCGGTGACCCGCTTGTCGCCGTCGGGCAAGTTGTTCTTCTTACAGTAGGCTTTGAAGTTCGCCACGAACTGCTTATTCTGCGGCTTATCCACGCTCTGATAATAGTTCCATGCAGCGAGATGCCCGACCAGCGCGGACGTGTCCATGCCGCGCAATTCGTCTTCCGCCACGCTGAAGGCCATGATGGCCGCATCTTCTGCACGCAGGCCTTGATTGGCGAATTCTTTGTAGAAGGGCACGTTGCTGTCGCCATTGATCGTACTGATCACAGCGGCACCGCCCCCGGCCGCAAACTTCTTAATCTTGCCGACGATGGTCTGATAGTCCTGGTGATGGAAGGGCGTGTACTCTTCCATGATATTCGCCGCCGGCACTTTCTTGGCCAGCAGCATCGCACGCAGGATCTTATTCGTCGTGCGCGGGTACACGTAGTCCGTCCCCAATAGGTAGAACTTCTTGTGCCCACCACCTTCCTTGCTCATGAGATATTCCACCGCCGGCACGGCCTGCTGATTCACAGCAGCACCAGTGTAGAAAACATTATGCGAGCACTCTTCGCCCTCATACTGCACGGGGTAGAAGAGCAGGCCGTTGTTCTTTTCGAACACCGGCAGGACAGACTTTCGACTGACCGACGTCCAGCAACCGAACACCACCGCGACCTTGTCCTGTAGGAGCAACTGCTTCGCTTTCTCCGCAAACAAATCCCAGTTCGACGCCGGATCAACCACGACCGGCTTGATTTGACGCCCCAGCACGCCACCCTTGGCGTTGATCTCCTCCACCGCCATCAAGACCACATCCCGCAACGACACTTCGCTGATCGCCATCGTCCCGCTCAACGAGTGAAGGATTCCGATCTTGATCGGCTCCTTGTCTGCTGCATACGAGAGGGCCCAGCTCCCAAAATTGCCCAGTAATGCGGCAATCCCGACCCCAACTGTGACCCGGGCGCCTTGCACAAGAAAGTCTCGACGGGAAGAACCTGCTTCGATGATATTCCTGCTCTCCGCCTTGTCCGATGTTTTTTCAGGATGGTCCTGTGACATTGTCAGACTCCTTTCGCTAACATAAATGTGTGTACCAGCTTGAGAAAATGACGCCCTGGTCATTCTCCTGCATTCTGCCCGAATCGATGGATGTCGTTATCCACGCGTCACTCCGTTTGGTCAGCACACTATGCGAATATTCATAGAAGGTGATTAGTCCCCTGCCACGAGGGATCATTGTCCCTACAACTGAGATGGAAATTGTGCGGGAGGCAGAAAACAACCTCATCGGCCTTTCCAGAATCGTTAGCAGTTCTGCTGAAAACCCACCTTCTAGTACTGGATCTGTAAGGCCACCTTAAAGACATTGACCTTGTCACCTGTCACACCGGGGGCGTAATTTATGCCTTTGGTGGCGAGATCGCCGTACTGCCAGAATGCCGAAACACGCGCATTGTGACCGGCAATGATGTAGTTCACGCCGGCTTCCGTTTCCTTGCGGTTGGTGCTCTGATTAGGCTGAATCCAGGTATATCTCGCATAGGGCTGGAATCTCCCGATCCCTACCTCTTGTGGAATTAGATACAAGGCATATCCGGTATATGAATGGCCGTTAAACATACCGAAGTTGCCTGAATTATCCGTAAAGGCGAGAGGGTTGTAATCTGCGAAGTACTGTTTGTACTCAGCATTGACCGTGATCACGCCCATGTCGTTCGCGAGTGGTTTCTCAAACAGGAGGTCGCTGATAAAAGCGGTGTAATCGGCACTATGCAGGAATGACCCTGCGCCATTTTTCTGATGATTCACCCCTACCGCGAGCGCGAGAATATCACCGGCTGTCCCGTAGTAGGTCCCACTGGTGTAGTAACCAGGATTCTTCTCTGGGTTCAGGAAGTTGTAGGTGACACGTCCAGCGTACAGCAAGCTGCTTTGCTGATTAGGTCCGCAGGGTCCCCCACATCCCGATCCTGATGACTGCAGTCCAGTGAACACACCCGCGGAGTATTGCAGATGTCCAAAACCTGGGTCGACTTGACCCCAGTAGACCGCGCCATTGTCACGGCCATAGAGACCAGCCCCCCCTTTGCCAAAGTTCCCGCTGAAGTCTGCGGAGTTGAACGGCGTCTTAAATCCGTCGTAGACCGCATGGTAGAAAGGACCATTCAGTTCGCCGCGCTCGCCTGGCACCAACAAGCGCCCGACCCAGAGATTTACATACTGATTAAACTCGAACTTCCCGATCGCATCGAGTATGCCGATCGTCGAATTCCCCCCGAATGAATTGGAACCCCCGCCCACACCGTTGATTGAACTTGGACAGTTAAAACATTCGGT
This sequence comes from Nitrospirota bacterium, assembly GCA_018971525.1. Lineage (GTDB taxonomy): Bacteria > Nitrospirota > Nitrospiria > Nitrospirales > Nitrospiraceae > Palsa-1315. The sequence goes on along the minus strand of JAGXAR010000168.1, from coordinate 50 downwards.
GTTGAACTCGAACTTGAGGTACTGATGGATCTGCCCGTTTACATAGATAC
>JAGXAR010000167.1 GCA_018971525.1 Nitrospirota bacterium | reverse complement strand
CAACCACCTAAGGCTTACACTTGAAACCTTAAATTGACATTTTTCGAGCCAGAGAACGAGGCTCATCCTCCAAAGAATCACTTCTGTGGCCAATGTAGACGGAGGCAGAAATGGCAGAGAAAGAAATGGGCAAACCGGCAAATGAGCTGGTATTTGAAATTCGCTATAGGCCGAACTCCAAGGTCCTCGATTATCGAGGAAGCTGGGCTGAAAGAATCTCAGAACATATGTCTCTTCCGGAATGGCGCATTCTGGAAAACCGCATTGATATTTTTGATAAGGAGGGGAAACATCACTGTTTTGTTGGATTTCGAAATTCAGGCTTTGTTACGCGCGATTCTCAAACAGCTAACTATTTCCCTGATCAGACATCCAAATTCATCCGGCTCATCCTCTCCTTCGAGGGATTCGACAAACCCTTGCTTGTCGAACGGATTGGAGTGAGAAGCAAATTTATTACTCCGCACGTAAACTCTTTTGACGACCTCCTGAAACGTTATACCCAACGCTATCTCCGCTTAACTGAGCAAGCAGAAAAAGCTGTTGATGCCAAGCTCCTGGATATTGGTGGCAATCTGAACTTTGCCGACAAGCACGGGAATTTCAATACAGTGAGCGGCCCGATGATCGAAGATCAGATGAGACAGTTCTTTGATTGGAAGGATGAGTTACCTGAAGTCGGGTTTTATTACGATATCGACTACTGGCTGAAACCGAAGAAAGAGCAAAGTGAAAGTGAAATCCTTCGAACAATAGGCAGTTTCTGTAAAGAAGGGTGGGAAAGACATAACCGACTAAAGCATTTGATCATGGGGGAATGACGGATGGCGAAAAAGAAGACAGATCGCCGACGAGCGGGTTTCAAACTCAGCCCGAGAGACTTCCCTACATCGAGCTCATCAGAAATCCATCCCAACGCGACAGTTGGCCCAGACACTTCTGTTGGAAGTCCGACAACGGTCAACTGGACCTCACAAGATTCAACCAATGCTCCCGAGATAGGCGAGGAAGAGACGCCATCTGCCAGCTACGCCCAGAGCACCTCAGCTCTTATCGACAAGTACCTGCTGAGTCGTGATTTCATTCCATTTGCGCTCTTGGTTGTAGGAATCGGCTGGATTTTCCTCCAGGACAATGGCAATGGAAACCTTCAGAACTTGCCCCAGCTACTATGGACCATCGAGAAAAGTGGTGCGTTATTCCTCCTTTTTATTATCCTGCTCGGTGCCCAGTGGGTTTATAAGAAGTTGCGCGAATAAAAGTTTCGCCTGCTAGGGTCTAGGGTTGTTTGTGACACCGAAGCAGATATGGCTGAATCTTGGGGGACTGGGGGTGTTGATTGCCCTGCTGGGGGTTGCCTATTGGTTGAACACTGGTGCGCGGGCGGTGACGGGGTTGGTGGAGATGCTTCGGACGGATGATGCGCAGGCGCGGGTTCTGGCTGCGTAGTGCTTGGGTCATCTCGGCTTGAAAGCCAAGGCGGCAGTGCCGGATCTACTGCCACTAATGCGTTCCAATGCCAACTTGAACGCGAGTGCTGCCGCTGCGGCGGCGCTGCCTGCTATCAATCTCAGCGCGGCCCGTCTGGAGTAAAGGCAGTGGTCGCTGGAACCTTGCCCCTTGACAACCCCACTAGCTAGAGACACACATATGGCCCATACAATATTCTCTGAAAGCTTGCACAGATCATGGGACAACTATGATCGAGATGCAAGAAAGCGAGTGGGACAATCCTCCATAGGCGCACTTGCACTCATTGGCGAATTTTCAGTTGCGCTTCAGAATGCTGTCGAAGATATCGAAGAGAGCAAATTATTTTCTTCTCTGCTTGAGAGTGTTCAGCATGAGGTCGCCTCGAAGGGCTATCACAAAGGCCACATCTCATTCTGGAGTAATGCTCTCAGAAATGTCCTCAGACGATCTGGCTACTATTCCCGCATTGCCCGCTCCAGAAAGCCCAACAGCAAAGTCGAATTGCATCGCATAATGGTCTCCTTTGATAGACGTGAGGAGACAGTCACTTACATGGCTCCAATGGAATATGTCTGGCTTGAGCAGGCCAATCTAAAATTTCCAACTTTCACGATAGAAAAGTTCAGCAAAGAGCAATTAGATCATATATTTGACGCTGCACTAAACAAGCTCTATTTCCCAAGGGCGGTTATCGACATAGCAACTCTCTCAGACTACTGGTTCGTAGTTGTCAAAGAGAAAAGGCCCATCTTCCCGCTGGGCAAGATCGAAGGCGATCTAGGGTCGATCGGTAAAGTCGATATCAGCTATTCGCCCTTCCCTGTCCTTGAGAAGGCATTTCAAAGGCTAGTCCTGTTCGATTGGCAGCAGGATTATGTCCGACACAAGAAGCCGGGAGAAAGACCAGCGTGGCAAGGGTGGTTAGGGTTTAGTATCCCATTTGTAGTCAGGCTCTCAGATAATCTGTTGAGGGCACCTCAACAAGCCCCGATCATATCCGAGTTGGAAACCATGTCTTATCATGTCCCCCTAACAGGCGGAGAATTGGACGGCCCCGCACACTACATAAACCTGAACGGCGAAGAGACCCAAGCTCTTGCTCGATCCATAAAGGAAACAGACAGGTTAATTAGAAACATTGAGTCTGCACAAGAAGTCTGGCCCTTCTTAGTTCGCGCTCTCGGATTTCAAGTTAAGGGCTTCTTCTCAAAAGGATTGGAGCAGTTGTTGTGGCATATCACTGTGCTCGAAGCTTTGTTTGGAGAAGACATCCCTGGAATGACGAAGCGGTTAGCAAGACGCACTGCTGCGGTGACAGGCCAATCCGAGGCAGAACGCAAAAAGATCAAGGAACGATTCGAAGAACTCTACGATTTTCGTAGCCGCTTAGTGCATGGAGATAAATTTAAGAAGCAGATATGGGGAGGGCATCTTAGGGACGCGCGAGACATGTCAAGGCAATCCCTTTTATGGTTCATAAACCTTGCAAGTAAAGTTTTTGCCAGCAATCGAAAAAAGAGTCTCTCCGCCCTTCCCACACGCAATGAACTACTTGCTCTAATTGACCTCAAGCCTGATACCATCACTCGGTTCGCGAAGATCATCCGCTCGGAGCCTTCAACTTTCCCAGCAATCTCTTCCTGGAATGGGCCGACGATGAAACACGAGAAACAGAAATAATCCTATTGATGGACTGGGGGTATTGATTGCCCTGCTGGGGCTTGCCTATTGGTTGAATACCGGGGCGTGGGCGGTGCCGGGCTGGTAGTATTGGCGTGACGAGCCCCTCCGTGCTACGGTATGCGGCAGAGGCAGACTGAATGGCCCTTGCAACTGGGCGTCGGAGATCGGTCGGGAATGGAATTCGAGTGGGACGAGCGAAAAGCCCGTGCAAATATCAAGAAGCACGGTGTCTCGTTTCATGAGGCAGCCACGGTATTCGGCGATCCTTTGGCGATTACCTTCCCAGATCCCGACCATTCGGAAGAAGAAGATCGGTCTGTTACGTTTGGACTATCGCGATCACAGCGACTCCTTGTAGTTGCACATACTATTCGAGGTGCCAAAGCACGGATCATCAGTGCACGTATGATGACCCGAAGCGAAAAGGTGATTTATGCGGAAGGGTAAAGGAGACGAACTCCGTGCTGAATATTCCCGAGCCTCATTGGGCACTGGGGTACGAGGGAAATACTTGAAAGAGTATCGTCGCGGGACAAACTTGGTCTTACTGACACCCGAAGTCGCAAGAGCGTTTCCCTCTGAGAAAGCCGTCAACGAAGCACTCAGCTCTCTTATCACTGTCGCTCGACGAACAACCAGACAGAGTAGGCGTGGAAGTAAGTAACAGACGACTTACGGGGATACGACTACGCACCAGTACATTCATTGCCGGTCGTCCTCACATTCTTCCGCCACTGTTAGATCCTTCATCGATACATATCTATTCAAAGACGCCGCGCAGCAATCAGCGAACGACATCCATCGTCATGACCTCGCGCCAAATATGGCTGAACCCTGCTGGGTTGGCAGTGCCGATTGCTCGGCTCGTGTTACTAGGCTTGTTCCCGCTGGACAGGCCCGGCCTGCCGAGTATAATCTGCGAGGCTAAGCAGTATTGATTCAGGAGCACTCATGACATTGAAACAAGTCTTGACGATCGCCGGCTCTGATTCCGGTGGAGGCGCGGGGATTCAGGCCGACATCAAATCCATGTCGGCTAACGGCGTGTATGCCATGTCGGTGATTACGGCGATCACGGCCCAGAATACGGAAGAGGTCACCGACGTCTTCGAGTTGCCGACCTCGATCATCGCGGCACAGATTGATGCCGTGTTCGATGACTTCGACGTCGCC
>JAGXAR010000068.1 GCA_018971525.1 Nitrospirota bacterium | reverse complement strand
GGCCCGGGAACGTGCGGGAGCTGCAGAACGTGATCGAGCGGGCCGTGATCACGGCGACGGACGGACGCTTGAATTTGGATCGGGCCTTGCCGGAGGCCTCACCGGTTCCTCCCGAAGACACGACCCCCTCCATCGGCCAGATCCGGACAGCGAAGGAACTGGGCCAACTCGAACGCGCCAATATTCTCCGCGCGCTCGACGCCGCCAAATGGAAAGTCTCCGGCGAGAAGGGGGCGGCAGCACTGCTCGGAATGAACGCCTCGACGCTCTCCTCGCGCATCAGGGCCTTGAAAATCGAGAAGCCCCGCTGAGCATCCATGTGCCCCCTCGCTCATTTCTCATCGAAGCCGTTCCTGAATTTCCCTACGCCGATTCACGAAATTTCACAAATCTCCTCGTGAGATTTCGCAAGTCACGCGATCTCGGCACCATCCGGTTTTCCCACGCCTGAATCTAAGTCGCTGAATTTCCATCTTCTCGCTCGCTTCCATCGTGCTGGCATTGATGCTGCTGTAGCGAGCCGGCATCGGGTCATCACTCACACGAAGGAGCAGTATGGTCACGACGATTCACGATCTCACCTGGTGGTACTGGTTCCTGACAATGGGATTGTTTGGCGCCGGCCTCGTTGGCTGGCCGGCCGGAATCTTCCTGGCGATGGCCTTGTGTGCCGTCCAGGTCGCTCATGTGCTCTGGCTCACGCAGGACCTCACCGCCCTTCCCGTACAGGTGCGGGTTGGCTACCTGGCGATCCTGATCGTCGGATTGTGGGGACCGTTGCAGTGGATCCACTGGCTCCTGTTGGCCGGGAACGCGGCGCGGGTGCTGATCGGCTATTGCCTGCTGGCGCGCATTTTATCGCTGGCACCATGGAATCTCCGGCAGCCGTTGTCGTTGGCGCTCATCCGGCGGACATTCCTCTCGCTTCAAGTGGCGATGCCGCCCTGCGGAGACGTATTTCGACGGATGTCGCTCGAGCGGGTGCAAGCATGAACTGGGAAGCGTTCTGCCAGAATGCCGACCGGCGCTTGTTCGGGCAATTTCTTAATAACCCGTCACCGACGGAGGAGGACGACACCATGACGACATCACAGGCCGGGACCATCGAGCAGTTGAAAGGCGGCTTCACGGGAGAGATTCTTCTGCCGGGCGACGGCGCCTACGACAGTGCTCGTCAGATCTGGAATGCGATGATCGACAAGCGCCCCGCGATCATCGCTCGCTGCGCGACCACGTCGGACGTCGTCCGCGGGGTGAACTTCGCGCGGGACAAAGGACTCCTGCTCGCCGTCCGTGGCGGCGGGCACCATATCGCCGGCAATGCCCTGTGCAACGACGGGCTCGTGGTCGATCTTTCGAAGATGAAGGCCGCGCATGTTGACCCGGCCGGGCGCCGCGTGACCATCGAAGGCGGTGCCACGCTCGCGGACCTCGACGCCGCCACCCAAGCTCACGGCCTCGCCACGCCGGTCGGCATCAACTCCACCACCGGCATCGCAGGGCTGACGCTCGGCGGAGGCTTCGGCTGGCTCAGCCGCAAGTACGGCATGACGGTCGACAACCTCGAGTCCGCCGAGGTCGTGACCGCGGCCGGCGAGGTGGTGCGCGCCAGCGCGACCGAACACTCGGATCTCTTCTGGGCGCTCCGGGGCGGCGGCGGCAACTTCGGCGTCGTCACCCGCTTCGAGTTCCGGCTCCATCCTGTCGGCCCCAACGTGCTGAGCGGGCTCATCGTGTATCCGTTCTCTGAGGCGAAGCGGGTACTGCAGCAGTACCGCGACTTCGTCGCGAAGGCGCCGGATGAGCTCACCGTATGGACCGTTCTGCGCCAAGCACCGCCCCTGCCGTTCCTCCCCGCGGAGGTCCACGGCAAGAAGATCATCGCGCTCGCGTTGATCCATGCGGATGATCCGGAAGAGGGTGAGCGACTCATTAAGCCGTTACACAAGTTCGGGACTATCTTGGGCGAACACGTCGGCGTCCAGCCGTATCTCGCCTGGCAGCAGACCTTTGACCCGCTCCTTACCGCGGGTGCCCGCAATTATTGGAAGTCCCACAATCTCTCGAAACTCGAGGACGGGCTCTTCGACGCCATCATTGAATACGCCGGGAAATTGCCCTCGCCTCAATGCGAGATCTTTATCGCCGCGATCGGCGGTGCCACCGCCAGACCGGCCTCTGACTCCGCGGCCTACACGCACCGCGACGCGACGTTTGTCATGAACGTCCACAGCCGCTGGGAGAACCAGGAGGACGACAAGCACGGCATCGGCTGGGCGCGCGACTTCTTCAATGCCACAACACCCTTCGCCAACGGCGGCGCCTACGTCAATTTCCTCACCGCCGACGAAGGGGATCGCGTGCGCGCCGCTTACGGCCCGAACTACGAGCGCCTCGCCCAGGTGAAGCGCCGGTACGACCCGGAGAATCTCTTTCGCATGAACCAGAACATCGCGCCGGCCTGAGAGAACAAGCTGCGCCCGACGATTAGTTTTCGTGCAGGCACGCGAATGAACCGGGGGGGGTTCTGCCGGAATGCCGACCGGCTTTTGCTTCGGCAATGCTTCATCAACCAACACCACAGAGAAGGGTTACATATGTCACAGGCAACCATTAGCGAAGTCATCAATGGGTTCGATCTCGATCGTTTGGGCCAAACGATCCACGCGATACAACAGAATCCCATTCTGGCCACATTCCAGTTCCGCGCCACCAATCTCTGGATCACGGGCGGACACAATCGCTCCGCGATCCAAGGTTTCTACGGCGCGGGCCAGGAAGATACCCTTCGCACACAGCCCTTCATCCTGGATGCCGACAAGCCGCCGGTGCTGCTTGGAGAGGATCACGGCGCCGATCCGGTCGAATATGTGCTGCATGCCCTGGCGGCCGACTTGACCACCTCGCTGGTGTATCACGCAGCGGCACGCGGAATCCGAATCGAGTCGGTGGAGTCCCGGCTGGAAGGCGATCTCGATCTGCAAGGCTTCCTCGGCCTCTCGGACACGATCAGACGCGGCTACAAGCAGATTCGGGTACATTTCACCATCAAATCCGATGCGACTGCTGACCAGTTGAAGGAATTGGCCACATTCTCCCCGGTTCATGACATCGTCTCGAACCCCGTGCCGGTGGAGATTTCGATCGCTGCGCAACCTACCAGCTAATCACGGCGGGCCGCGGGCCCTCGGCCGACGGCCCGATCAAGAAGGAGGACACAGCCATGAACCGTATCGTTGCTTTCACTTACGGCACGCTCTCTTATCTCGTGGTTCTCGCCACATTTCTCTATGCAATCGTCTTCCTCGGCAACGTCGGGCTGGACCGGACGATCGACGGAGCGGCAACGGCGCCGTTCGCCCAGGCTTTGATTATCAATACGCTGCTGTTGGGTGTCTTTGCCGTGCAACATAGCGTCATGGCGCGCCCGGCTTTCAAACGCTGGTGGACAAGATTCGTCCCTGCGCCGGTGGAACGGAGCACCTATGACCTCTTTTCCAGCGTGGTGCTATTACTGCTCTTTCATTTCTGGCAGCCGATGGGCGGCGTCGTCTGGGATGTGCAAGAGCCGATCTTTCGCGGTGTGATTTACGGCTTGTATGCCGGGGGATGGCTGTTGTTGCTGCTTGCTACCTTCATGCTCAATCATTTCGATTTGTTCGGGATGCGGCAGGTCTGGCTCTATCTCAGAGGCAGGCCTTACCGGCCGCTGAGCTTCTCGACGCCGGGTCTCTACCGCTACGTGAGGCATCCGTTGTATGTCGGCTGGCTGTTCACGTTCTGGGCAACCCCGACGATGACGGCGGCGCATTTGGTCTTCGCGATCGCGACCACAACCTATATTCTGATTGCCATTCAGTTTGAAGAACGGGATCTCATAGACACGCACGGGCCTGACTATGAGGCCTATCGCGAACAGGTGCCGATGCTCGTACCAAGCCTCCGTCCGCATGTAACAATCGATCTTCGCACGGACACCGCGAGAGTGGGATAATGCATCGCGGCAGGTGACTGATCGAACCCAGACACCTGCCGCGCATCATCTCAAGAGGAGGTTGGATCATGCGATTTTCAACCAGTCCCCGTCATTCGTATACGGATCAACCGCTGACCTGGTGGTCCCGAGTCGGCGTCGCAGGCTTCACCTTCTTTCTATTGAAGGGCCTCCTGTGGCTCCTCGCTCCGGTTCTGCTCTCTCTCATGCGATAACGGAACACAATCCGGCCAAACCATTGAAGACGGTGGATGGATTTCTCGGAGGATGTGGTGACTTCGTCACGATTCGTGTTGTTTTTGCGACGTCCGTGCCCTGTGAGCACCATGCGCTCCATTCGCCTTGCCACAATATCTGGTTAGTCACCGCTTCAATACCCACGAATCCTGACGAATTCACGCAAGAGCGCTCGCCGGAGACATCGGGTACAGTGCTTGCGTAGTGGTTCACTATCCAACAAGGGGGCTATCATGCACGATACGACAATGTGGGCAGTCTGGTATCTTTTCTTTCTTGCAATTCCCTTGTTCATCGTCGGCTCGCTGATTCGGGAACGGGCGGTTTACCGTCGATCGATTCGTCGACGCCGCTAGTAGAATACCGAACAACTGCCTGCACTCACTCCCCTCACCTCTGCGCCGGGACGCACCTTCTCTTCGCACATCCTGCGCGCATGACTGAAGAGGCGAATTCTATCTAACGGGTCCTGGCGCATTGCACGTTCCCGGGCCTCCGTCTTCTCGCGAATGCGATTCAGGCATCCCTGTCGGGATGCCTGACGGACTGCCCTGCTTCCTCCCCGCCATGGCACCCTGTCGAGGAAGGCCTGCAGACCTGAACCTGCATCCGGCCTGATAGCGACCCACCGGCGCAAGGGCCTACCCCCTTCATTGTGAGGACGTGACATGAGGGCTGCACAAATCGAGTACAACCCTCACGTCGGTCTGCGAGAGTCCAACCTGCAGGCCGGGCGTGAAGGTCTCGATCACTTCACGGTGAACTCCGAGGTCATCCCTTGCGCAAAGTGAGGCTTGCCGGTGACTGGATCGGGGAAAAAGCAAATGAGCCCATAACGGCCCGGCTCGAACCGTGCAGTAAAAAATGCGTGTTCCCCGCTTTCGAGTCCGACAACGCCGCCGACGGGCTTGCCGGGAGGAGGCCCGGAGGCACCAGGCTCAAAGGCTGCTCCAAAGTCTTTTGCCGAGGCGCCGGGGTCCAGCTTCAGCACGACCACCTCATGTGGCTGGGCCCCCTGATTCATCACCTGAATCGTGTGGGAACCGGCCGTAATCGGTTGGGACTGCGCAAAGCGAAAATCAGTGAGCGTGATTGTCAATCCCGCCTTCGGCTCGGCGACCAACATAGGCTTCGCTCCTCTTACAGAAAGCGGCTTCTGCATCCCGAGAGCCATATGCGGAACCCCGTCCTTGTTCGGGATGATACAGATCAATAAGTACTCTCCCTCCGCGAGATTCATCGTCGCCGCAGACTCACTGCCGGGAAGAACGGCGTTCGGTCCGCCGACGAACTTGATCCAATTCGGCAGGCGAGCGGAATCGGCGGTCAATGCCGCGCGAAAGTCGTCTGCAGTTTTTCCCTGAAGAAGCCTGAGGAGTTGAATGTGGTGGAGATCCTGCCCCTTGTTCACGACTTGCATCGTGGTCACCCCGGCTGGAATGCGATCCGGTCCGGCGAAACCGTAGTCATGAGCCACAAAGACGACCGGAGCGTCATCGGTGCGAGAGCCTGCAGCGGCTCGACTGCCGTCAACCCAATCCAGCGCCGACGCAAGAATCAGGAACAGGAATACCGCGACGGATTGAAACAAACTGCGTGACATGGGAACCTCCTTCCAATTTGGCAAGGCCGTTATGCATGAATCGAGAGAACCGTTGCTGAGGCACGGCCGTCATCCTCAAGCCGGAGCAAACCTTAGCACGATGGGCCGAGCGGCGATTCCTAAGAATATGCTATTCTTGCCCTAATTCTTTCTTAACTTCTCCCCAGCGGTCTCGACCCATGATTCCTCCAGCGATGGTCGACCTTCTTCAGACCGGGGTCTCGGTCGTGGTGGGCACACGCGACGCCAACCTCATGCCCGAATGCACCAGAGCCTGGGGCATTCGAATAGGAAAGGATCGCAGCACCGTCACGATCTTCCTGACGGAAGCGATTTCCCAGAAGACGCTCCAGAACTTGCGAGAGAATGGTCTGGTCGCGATCAGTTGCACCAGGCCGACAGATCATGTGGCCTGCCAACTCAAGGGGCGCCTGCGCGCGATCCGCCCGGTCAATCAGCGCGACCAGGAACACAGCAAGACCTGGCACCGTGAGTTCATCGGAGAACTTGTCGCCATCGGCGTCCCGCCTGAAACCGGCGAGGCCTTGATCACCGAACCCGCGCTGGCCGTTGAAGTCGACGTGATCGACGTCTTTCATCAAACGCCGGGACCAGGTACCGGCGAGAAGATGTAACCCATGGGACCCGGCACCCTACAGCTCGAAGACCTTTGGCCCTGCCTGCAAGGCATGATTCCCGCCGTCCTAAGCACCTGCTCACGCGACGGCACGCCGAATATCACGTTCATCAGTCAGATCTACTACGTCGATCCCGCCCACATCGCGATCTCGCATCAGTTCTTCAACAAGACTCATCGGAACGTTCGGGAAAATCCATTGGCCTGTGCCATGATGCTCGACCCGCGGACGTTACAGGCGTATCGGTTGCAGCTTCGGTTCGAACATTCCGAATCCTCCGGTCCCCTGTTCGACTCGATGTCGCTGCAACTTCAGGCGATCGCCTCCCACGCGGGCATGACAGACGTCTTCGGGCTGCGAGCCGCCGATGTATATGAAGTCCTGCACATCGAACGTGTGGAGGGTTTCACCCGGCTGCCCCCTCTCCCACCCTCAGAACTCCCGTCGCGCCTGTTTATCGATCGGGACCTCGTCCTGTTGCGGCTCATCGGCGAACGCCTGAATCGGTCTGAACTACTTGGGGAGTTGCTCGAGACCGCGCTCCAGCTCCTCGATGACTGGCTCGGCTTTCACCACGCCATCATCCTGCTGGCGGATGAACGAAACGGGAAATTGTTCACGATTGCGAGTCGTGGTTATCCAGAGAACGGGGTCGGATCCGAGGTCGGCTTTGGAGCAGGCTTGATCGGCATGGTCGCTCGAGCGAGACGCGCACTCCGACTCTCGGCGATCAATCACAGCCTCCGGTATGCCCGCGCGGTACGAGACCGGCAGAAGCGGTGGGGGGGAAGGAGACTGTGTGCCGTGAAATCCCACTCCCCGGCCTTCCCTGTGCGGTCTGCCAGATTGCCGTCCCGCTGGTGACCCGTGGCCGCATGATCGGGGTCCTCGCAGTCGAAAGCACCGATCCCCTTGCCTTCATGCCCCGGGAAGACACCATTCTGACCATCATTGCAGCGCAACTGGCGACCGGGATCGAACAACTTGGCCGCGATACGGAGGAGTCCTCCCCGACCATTCCCGCACGATCCGGGCCTACGCGCATGCCCGACACACCCTCACGTACCAGGAACTTTTGTTTCTTTCACGCCGACGACTGCGTCTTCGTCGACGGCGAGTATCTGATTCGTAACGTACCGGGCCGCATTCTCTGGCGTCTCCTCAAACAGCACCACGATGAAGGCCGTTCCGAGTTCACCAACCGTGAGCTCCGGATGGATTCCTGGCTCGGTCTGCCGGAAATCAAGGACAACCTGGAAAGCCGCTTGATTCTCTTACGGAAGAGAATGGAACAGAAATGCCCGGATGTCAGGCTCGTCCCACGAGAACGCGGCCGGTTCGCGCTGGAAGCGGACGTTGCGATCAGGCTTTCAGAAAAAAGAAGTTGAGACATCCTTACCGGGCGATGAGCAAACCGATATGTGACGGTCGAGTTCTTGAGAAAACACGATGATCACGCACGCCTCGCCGCCCTGCTACCACGAATCCTTTTCTCCCGCTCTGCGTCTCATAAGCTAGGACCGTACAAGAACGATGGTTCGGAAAGAGGTGACGAACTGTGAATGGCCTGATCGAAGGATCGCTCACGATGGGCTGGTTGTTCACGGCCTTCCTGGTTTCCTACTGGACGATGAAGACCTTTGAGCCGAAAGAGGCAGTCATCCCTGCGACTGTCGAGCATCCATGCTGTAAAAAGGCGGCGTAAGCCAATCCGGGCGCTGCCGAGGTGGAGGGAGCCCACATAGCTCGACTGCGGACAGCCTCGGCAATGCGAGGACTTGCGTGCATTTTCTTAAGTGATAACGGTGGTGGTTCATCACATTGCTTCTTGGTATAGTACACTTCAACCAAAGAGTGGCAATATGTTCATGAATAGATATTTACCATTTCACATGCAGGACACTGTCGTCCGGCCGATATATCGCTCCATCGCCATGCTCCTTGGCGTGCCCCTTGTGTTGTCGTTGGGTCCGGTAGCCTTCGCTGAGGATCCACAGGTACTGTCAGAGGAAACAGTCGCCGAACAGGCCAACGTGATGTGGGAGAGCGGTGCGATAATCCCTGCGCTCGAGATCATTGACCAAGGAATTCAAGACGTTCCCGACGCATTCGCGCTACAAAAATTACGCGGCGACATTCTCGCAACATCCAGAGGCCCACAAGAAGCAGTGGCGGCCTACGAGACGGTCCTCGCCAGAGAGCCGAGTGCGTTGAATGTCCGATGGGCCAAGTGGAGCGTGCTGACCCGGTGGGGCCAGGGGGAGGAGTCCATCGCCGAGTTACGGCGCATTGCGCAGATCGATGTTCAGAATCCCCTGGTTCATCTACGGCTGGCGCAAGAACTTCGCAAACTCGATCGCCTTGAGGAATCGCTGGAATCGTATAAGAAGGCGGTGGAACTCGCTCCGAATGTGCTCAGTTGGCGATTGGCGCTGGCCCGGGCGCGTTTTGACGTTCTGGATTATCAAGGTTCGGATGCCGACGTGCAATACGTGTTGCAACGGCTTCCACCCGGTTCTCCGCTGGAGCTCCCTGCCAAGAATCAGCTGTCACAACTCTATGAATCCATGGAACGGGGCCGACGCCATCATACCGTTCTGACGCCAGACGTAACGGAATCACAGTTGAAGGAATGGGCCCTCCTCCGCGCAGACGCTTGGAGACTCTTCGAGGCAGGTCGATATCGGGAGGCAGAACCGATCTATCGAAGTTTGCTGGCCCTCAACCCGAAGGATCCCACAGCCGTCCATCAGTTAGGGCTGACCCTCATGCAACTCGGGCAATGCAAGGACGCGCTGGCCGTGTTTGGGAAAATCGCCGACCTTGATACAAGTGAAGAAAACTATACGGATACGGTCTATCGGATGGGCCAATGTCTAGTGGACTTGGAACAGTGGGAAGAGGCATTCGTCCAGTTTCAAACACTCTATGACGCGGCCGTGGAATTTGAAAAAAACAGTAAGGATGTTGAACTCCCACCTGAGACGCGCGTGCTCGACAAAATGAAAATTGCACGGTGGCTGGATAAGGTGCGCCCCCATGTTCCGGAATTGGCGAAATTGAAGGCCGGGGAGGTGGCGGCCACCATGCCATCCGGTGAACAATCTCCTTCCACTGTCCTGTCGGAGGAAGTACTGTTAGCGAAAGCCGACGAACGATTGAAACCGCATAACCCGCTGGACAAGCGGGCGTCGCTCCTGGGCAGAGACGCCGATTTCAGTTGGTTTCGCTTTGTCATCGCGTCAAGCAAGGTCATGCGGGATGATTTTCCCACCGGTGCCCATGAATTTATTCCTCTGAATCCGGGAGACAGCTTTCCCACCACACAGCAAGAGATCTACCTGGTATTTGGACTGGTGTCGGCCTCGTATGATGCGGTGCCTCTCACAGCACGATGTTATGTGGAAACATCCGGGATCACCGGGGAGCAACGGGCCGTAGCACAGGACCACATCATGACCACCATGAATGACCAGTCCGGCTATTTTATGTTATCCCCCCCTAAAGCCGGATGGCCCCCTGGCCTCTACAGCTGTGGGTTGTTCGCAGGTGAACGAACGTCCGTAGATACCCGTGTTGATGAAGTCAGGTTCCGTATCATTGAGCCAACCCGGTCGTCGTAGCGCACGCACAAATGAGCACGTGTCTCGTGAAGCGTGTCTCGTCACGCCTGAGGACCTTTCAGCGAGAAATGCACGACGCTTCACGAAGGACGAGAACCGGTCGCAGTACGGCTTATGGGGGCCAAGACCGTGAAGGAACTCCCGCACTGGATGATCATGTGGCCCTTCGACGCAGCAGCCACGAAGCTTCCCACTGCCCCGAATCCCTCCGGCGTCTACATCATGTTCGAAGGCAGCCCCTACGCTCACCTCATGGTGTACCAGACCCCAGGAAAATGAAGTAACGGCCTCAAACCGTGCAGAGAGCAATGAGACTCTCTGCACGGTATGGGATCTGATGCCTGAAAGCTGCCTGCTGATAGCTTTTGTCGCGAGATACGAAGAGGCTTCACGAACGACGAGGACCGGACGTAGTGCGCGGCTGGCGGAGCAGAGACTTAAGGTCCGGCAAATCCCTGAATCGGTTAGGCGACCGGGTCATGTCTTGGAAGATGCGTCCGTGAGCGTAAGGTATGCCGCTTCAATTGGCCGACGAGGTAGAACACAATGATCAGATTCAACAGCAGCACGCCGACCCGAAGCATCGACACCTGCTCAATGACCTCATAGAGTTCGAACGGAAGCAACAGGCTCGTCGAGACTACTGTAAGATATGCGGCCCAGGTGAACTCCAGCCACAGCCCTATACCTTCCGCCAACAACATCCCTGCATAGCCCAGACTGACGAGTCCCGCCACCAGCACGCTATGCGGTTGCAGCGCATCCACCTTCAAAACCAGCGCGTGAATGAGGCGGGAGTCGGCATTTAGATGAAGTGCTTCGACCAGAAGAGAGAACAGGGTGGCAATCTCAGCATGTACCAACTCGAGGAGGCCCAACCCGAGGAGGAGTAACAGCAGACCCTTCACCACCTTGAACACCGCAATCACGGCCAGGCCGGTATGGTGTGAGCGTGCCGTCATCAATTCAAGAGACTATCACAAACGACGAGGACCGGACGCGCTGGGTGGCTGGCTGGGCTGAAGCGGCAGAAAGCAGTAGCGATAGAAGTCAGCTGCGTCGTCGGATCACTGGGTCATGGACTAAAGCTACACTGTGGCGATTCAGCGCGGACAGCGTGTGATCACCCCGCTGGATAGCCGCACGAGACACAGGAGACTGGAGGACCAGACGAGACACTCGGAATCAGAGGGCTCATCGCGCGATTGAGAAGCTGGCGGACTTTTTCAACAGCCTGCTGGATCCAGCCTGTATCTGACCATGTAGCGGCCGGCGAACGTTTCCCCGGGAAGTAGTCGCTTCAAGCCCCACTCAGGGTGATTAAAGGCATCCGTCGCGCAGGTCATCGGTTCAATGGCCAACGCGCGTCGCGGGGAATCGGCAATGGCGTCGCCGGTGTAGACCACGACAGCAGAGAACGAATGATCCATCACAATGTCGATGACGCGACCGCTCCCTACATCGCGCAGTGACGCCGTGGCCACGCCTTCCACATCGCGTTCGAGTTGCACAAAGCAGTGATTGAAATGCCGACTACCGATCAGGCGATAGTCACGAAAATCCCAGTCGGTGCCAACCGCGGAAACAATGGTTCCGGTCGGCGCGAGCCGCTCATTGAACTCCAGATACCCCGCGCCCGGGATCTTGGCTTCGGCCTCATCGACAAGAGAGGTACCGACAGTGAAGTAGGGATGAAACCCGACCCCGGCCGGCGCCGCCTGACCACCCGCGTTCTGCACGGCAAACCCGCAAGATAATCCCTGGCTGTCCAAGCTGTACGTGACGCGAATGGCGAGTGAAAAAGGATAGCCTCGACGGCCGTACGACTCTGCGTCGAGGCGGACATCGAACTCAGCGCAATGCGAGTCGGCATGATGCGTCTTCCACGGCAACGTCCGGACAAACCCGTGGATCGCGTTCGGGCCTTCTTTGTCGTTCCGGTCGAGTTGGAAATCCTGTCCATCGAAGGAGTAGCGGCCCTCCGCGATGCGTCCCGGAAACGGGATTAAGACGTCTCCCTGGCCACCCTTTTTGTGACCGCCTCCCGAATAGCCCCACAGGATATCGTTTTCGTTACCGTTAGCTTCCACCATGAAGTACCGCCGTAGGGAGGCCCCCCAGGGTGACACAACCGCTCGCTGGTCGTTGAAGGACAGGGTGATCTCAGTGTCTGGCGTGGGATCGATCAGCATAATAGCAACCTATTCAGTGGCTGTCCTGGAAGCCAAGTATAACATCCCATCAAAACGGGATCGCACGACCGTTCAACATTATCATCGAGAGACGAACGGTGAGATGGGAACTCGGACGCGGTGGGTGGCTGGCGTGGCTGAGCTTTCCGAAAAAGATTTCCGACCCCTTTGATTCCAAGCTTCGGTCTCCCCGCTCTTCGTCGCTTTTGGAACATTCATTTGATGCGCGGCCATGCCCACAGACGAGGCAGCTTATCAACTCGCACATGCATGGGTCCAGGCGTGGAATCAACACGCACCCCCCTCACGCCTTTCCTGAAATGGGGCCGAAGGCGCCGCCCAGTTGACTCAACAAGGACAATACCGTATCACGGTAACGCATAGTGCCTGCATAGCTGAGAAACTCATGACACTATATAGAGACTGCAGAGGAAATCTCTTTGTTGATTCGTAAGAGGACATAATGGCAAGTGCGCTGCTGTATGACCGCCTTCAATTCGCCTTCACCGCAACGTTTCATTATCTCTTTCCGCAACTGACGATGGGCCTGGCCCTATTGCTCCTCTATTTGAGGAGTCGGGCGCTCTGGTCCGGCGATGAACAGTATCATCAGGCCGCCCGATTCTGGACGAAGATCTTTGCGTTGAGCTTTGGGTTCGGCGTGGTCACCGGCATTCCATTGGAATTTCAGTTCGGCACCAACTGGGCCAAGTTCTCCAACTTCGCCGGCGGGGTGATCGGCCAGACGCTGGCGATGGAAGGCCTGTTCGCCTTCTTCCTCGAATCAACCTTCCTCGGAGTATTGCTGTTCGGTGAGAAACGGTTCGGATTTCGAGTCCAATGGTTTGCTTCGTTGATGCTTTTTCTCGGCTCGTGGCTCTCGGGCTATTTCATCCTAGCCACCAACGCCTGGATGCAGCATCCGGTCGCCTATACCGTTGCCGACGATGGACGTCTCTTCCTAAACAGTCTCTCTGGCTTGCTCACCAATCCCTGGCTGTTCTGGCAGTATGCACACAATATGACCGCCGCCGTCGTGACCACCTCCTGCGTGATGGCGGCGGTCGGAGCGTTCTATTTGTTGTCCGGCAACCATCTCGCACATGCGAAAACGTTCATACAGACCGGCGTGGTGGCCGGGGCCATCGCCTGCGCGCTCATGATATTTCCTACCGGCCACGGCAATGCGAAGCAGGTCTTCGAGCATCAGCCGCTGAAGGGCGCAGCATTCGAAGGGTTATTCCGTACTGAGCGCGGCGCGGGAATAGTCTTGGTCGGACAGCCGAACACGGAAACGATGACGATCGACAACCCGCTGGTCGTGCCGTCTGCGCTCAGCATTCTCGTCTACTATGATCTCTGGGCCAACGTGAAGGGGCTCGATGCCTTTCCCAAGGAAGAATGGCCCGATAACCTCCCTCTGCTCTATTACGCGTATCACATCATGGCCGGGTTGGGGACGATCCTGGCGGCCATCATGGCCCTTGCTCTGTTGTTGCTCTGGCGGGGACGTCTGTTCACCAGCAAACCGGTGCTGTGGCTCCTCATGCTTTGCGCACCGTTTCCCTACATCGCCACGACAGCCGGCTGGATGACCACGGAGCTTGGACGCCAGCCCTGGCTTGTGTACGGCTTGCTGCGCACGGCCCAAGGCACCTCGCCGCTCGTGCATTCGGGAAACGCCCTGTTCACGCTGCTCGGCTTTCTGGGGCTCTACCTCTTACTCGGCTTGCTCTTTCTGATTATGATCATGGAGATAGTCAGACAGGGTCCGGTTCCCGTCACCGATTATCCAGCTCAGACCACCGGGTCGGGGACCTACTAGAAACAGGCGCACGATGGAAACTTTTTGGTATGCGATAGTGACGTTGATGTTGACGATGTACGTCGTCCTCGACGGGTTCGATTTCGGCGTGGGCATCCTCTACCCCTTCGTCACACGAACCGAGACCGAACGATGCACGGTCCTGGACTCTATCGGGCCGGTCTGGAAGGGGAATGAAGTGTGGCTGGTTGCGAGCGGCGGCCTGCTCTTTTTCGCCTTCCCCAGAGCCTATGCGGCGGGGTTCAGCGGGTTCTATCTGGCACTGGTCATGGTATTGTGGCTGTTGATCTTCCGGGGGCTCGCGCTGGAACTGCGATCTCAGCTCAGCCACCCGCTGTGGCGCCAGCTCTGGGACCTCGCCTTCTCCGGCGCGAGCTTCTTTCTCGCAATAGTTTTCGGCGCTGCGTTAGGCAACCTGATTCGCGGCGTGCCGTTGAATCCCGAAGGCTATTTCTTTGTCGCGCTGTGGACCGACTTCACACCAGGCCCTGAGCCCGGCATCTTGGATTGGTTCACCCTGCTGATGGGACTGGCGAGCGCCGCGATCCTGATGCTGCATGGCGCCAATTATCTTGCTATGAAAACGGACGGCGATCTCTATCTGCGGGCTGCGGCTTCGGCAAAACGGACCGGCTGGATCGCCCTCGTGCTCACGTGCATCGCGATGCTCGCGAGCCCGTTTGTACAGCCGGCCCTCCGGCTCAACTATACCGCCCATCCGCTGGGCTATCTCTTCACTGTGACCGGAGCGTTGGCCCTGATAGCTACAGTGGTTTTCCGCAGACGGCAGCACGACGTCGCAGCATTCGCGACCTCCAGTCTCTTCATCCTCGCGATGCTCGGAAATGTCGCCTGGGGCTGCTATCCCAACCTTCTGATCGCAACGACAAACCCGGCAAGCAGTCTCACCATCTTCAACGCCACCGCAGGCGCCTATGGCCTCAGGGTCGGCCTCGTGTGGTTCCTCTTTGGGTTCGCACTCGTCATAACCTCTCAGGTCTATGTCCACCGCGCTTTCTGGGGCAAAGTCCGGCTCGATCTGGAATCCTCGCCGACCGAGTCGCACGCATCTCCCGACAGCCAGCGCGAACGCCTCCCCTTCGATATCAATCGCCCTTCCCGCTGATTAATTACTTACGGTTCCATTGAGTCCGAAACGAGATGCCATTCCATATAGCAGGGGGGGGAATCCCACCCCTTGAACAACTCTTGCACGGTAATTCTGCTGCCATGTGTTCGGTTTGCCGTCACTACATCACCATTCGTGGACGGGACCTCACGCCCCGTCTTCCAGCAGCGGAAATACTTGCGCACAGATTTCCTTCAACAACGTCGCATCGAACGGCTTCAAGACATAATCTCTGGCCCCCATGCGAACGGCCTCTTGAAGGACCCTGCGATCCGAACCGGCCGACATCATCAAGACCGGGACGCCAGGGTGCTGAACAAGGAGTTCCCGGAGGACCTCGATACCATCCATGACGGGCATATGAACGTCCAGAAGCACCCCATTGAGCGGCACACATCTCGCCTCAAGGGCCATCAAGGCCAATCCAGTCCTTCCATCGTGAGCGACGATAACATCATGGCCCATTGCCTCGAGTCGATCTTTTAATCCTTCGCATATGTGTGGCTCGTCATCGATGATGAGCAGCCGATTCTTCATGATGTTGTCCCCGGCCGAGGGTCCACTCTTGGTTGATCGGGCGAATTTGATAGCTCAAGCCCACTCGATGGAGTGCAATCAGGTTCTTTCGGCTAAGCCGGGCGATTGCGAGAAACAATTGTGTCAAACTGAAGTCCGGTCGCACACTCATGAGGTCTTCCATCATGAGCACCTCATATCGTCGAAGCATGTTCAGAACGGCCTGTTCTGCTTCCCCATAATGACTGCTCATGAGTGGCTCCTTCTTCCCGATCACACCACCGCGGGTACACGTGCTCGGTTTTTAATCGGAGCAGGCCGCTTTGTTCGATTGGCCAAGATCACCGGATCAATGACGGCTCCGCATTGCGCGCAATCCCATGCCAGGAACGTTTGACTGGTCGTCGTACTTCCCCAATCCTCGTAGCGGACTAACAGCATCAGACCGCCACACCGGGGACAGCACATGACTCTCTCCCTTTCGTTTACTGGATGCCCGCGGCTTCCACTCCCGGATCGAGCACAATCAGGACTCCTCGCATGATGGGATGCAGCTCGCAATGATAGCCATAACGACCCGGTGGCAATGGGGCGATGCTGAAGCTGCTATCGGGCGGAACCGCGATCGATTGAAACGCGCACGTTGCATCCGTCAGGCAATCATCGTGGCGGACGCTATGGGGAGACGCCGTTAGATTGACCCAACTGACAGGAGTGCCGGCCGGCACTACCGCAAGCTGTGGTTGATAGTATGGCGCGCTTGTTTCGAAAGTGATCTCGGCGGGACCTGCGGATGAAATGGCGGCCCCCGCGCTGGTCGACAGCGCCATACCAGAAAAGACAAGAAGGCCCGCTACCATTGATGCTTTGTTGGGGTGACGGCGTCGGTCCATGAGGGCACCTCCTTCCACTACTTGCCATGGATCCAGTTGTCTGGGGAACAGACTACCGTCGCGGAG
Source organism: Nitrospirota bacterium (assembly GCA_018971525.1). Taxonomy (GTDB): domain Bacteria; phylum Nitrospirota; class Nitrospiria; order Nitrospirales; family Nitrospiraceae; genus Palsa-1315. The sequence continues at coordinate 4,614 of JAGXAR010000068.1, read as the reverse complement.
CATAAGGACTCGATACTTCATTGAGGGGAATCGTATAAAGGAAGCGTAAAGATTTGCTCGGCGCACACAGTCACAGCGAACAAAGGAAACAAGGGATCGAGGGATAGAGACGAAAGAATGCTTAGGTTGCCGACGAGGAATCGCCATCGGCACGGAAGCGATAACCGACGCCGGGATCGGTCAGGATGAAGCGTGGGCGGGTGGGATACTTTTCGAGTTTTTTCCTCAACTGCCCCACAAACACGCGCAGATACTGAGCCTGATCGACGTACGCCTGTCCCCACACTGCCTGAAGAAGCATCCGATGGGTGAGCACTTTGCCCGCATGTTCGATCATGTACTTCAACAGATCGTATTCGGTCGGCGTCAGCTTGACAGGGGTTCCGTCCAGCGTGACTTCGCGGCGTTCGAAATTCACACAGAGGCCACCCGCGACAAATACCGGTTGGGCACTGTGCGCTCCGGCCGCTCTGCGCAATAACGAACGAATTCGCGCTAACAGCTCTTCCATGCCGAACGGTTTCGTCATGTAATCGTCCGCCCCTGCTTCGAGTGCGTCGACCTTGCGGTGTTCATCTCCAATCGCCGAGAGTACGATGATCGGCACCGTTGAAGATTCGCGAATGCGGCGTACCACTTCTACACCGCCTATGCCCGGCATGATCAGATCAAGGATGATGACGTCGGAATGTTGGTTGCGGAACGCGCCGATCGCCTCCTCGCCCGCCTCCGCGGTTTCGACGGCATAGCCCTTACTTTCCAGATTGACCTGGAGCGACCGCCTGATCTGCGGCTCATCGTCGACGACCAGAATGCGCGCTCCCTGCGTCATGACACCGCCTCAACCGGGTGTGGCTCTGACGCCACCCCGTCACGCGCGGGGACCGATGTCGTCAGAGGTAGCCGAAACAGGATTGTGGTTTCTTCACCCGGAACCGACTGAGCCATAATGTGCCCGCCGTGGGCCTCTACGATGCCCTTACAGATGGCCAACCCAAGACCGGCTCCCGGAGTGCCATACGATCGTCCGGACTGCACCCGGTAGAATCGGTCAAAGATCCGATTCAGTTCGTCAGAGGGAATCCCGTCGCCGCTATTCGATACGCGCACTTCCAGAGTCTCTGCCGCGAGCAAAGCTGTGATCCGGATCGGAGACTCCGGCGGAGAAAACTTTATCGCGTTGTCCAGGAGATTCACGAGCACCTGTTGGATTTGCACCCCATCGACGTAAATCGGTGGAAGACCCTGAGCCAGACGAACGTGGAGGGGTCGGCGTGCCAGCAACACCTCGACTCGTCGGATGGCGCCTTCCACCAGTTCATCCAAAACGTGCCATTCACGACGGGGCATCAGCATGCCCGCCTCAAGCCGTGACATGTCCAAGAGATTTTCCACGAGCCTATTCAAATAATCGAGTTCCTGGTCGATACCCTTGAGAAATTCTTTGCGCATAGGACTCAGTTGCGAATCTCCATCCTCCTGAAGGCTGAACAGCATCGTCTTCACCGCCGTCAAGGGTGTCCGTAACTCGTGGGAAACGGACGACAACAACGACGACTTAACGGTATCGCTCTGCTGAAAGGCTTGTATCGTCATAGCTTGACTGCGTTTGAGGGCATTCTCCGCTTGTACGAATCGCCAGGTCCCGACCGACGCCACAGCCACCACGAGCAGCACCACAATCAGCTCCCAGCGAATCAGCGTGCGAACTCGAGCCTCTGAATGCTGAGTCAACATGGCCACGGCATCGTTGGCCACTTCCAGCAGCACAGCATTGTCGTTGAGGACGCCATCCCGAGTCGTGCCGTACGAGGCAGCGTTCTTGGGAGTATTCAGGAGACGATCCGCCTTCGCGAAAAAGGCCTCCAGGAGACGTTGTTGCTCGAGAAGCTTTTCACGAATCCTGTCGGTCGGAGCGGAGGGAAGCGCCACCCTTTCTTCCTGAACAACGCGGGCCACAATGGTGCCGCCACCTATTAAGGCGATGAGTCGTTCTCTCAATCTATCACGAGTCTGTTCGTACGGCGCGTTGACGCCATCTGTCGCGAGGAGAACCTCCTTCATATGGCGTTCCAGCAGCATCCGTTGCCGACCCGCCATATCGATGACGAGCGCATCGGACTCACGACTCTGAAGGATGGTCAAGGTGAGAGGAACGATGGAAACGGCGATGATGAGGAGGAGGCCAAAGATGCCCGCGAGTGTCCAATTGACACCGAGGAACCTCCCCGAGCGAACGAGCCCGTCGCTCATGGCGACCTCCAGCCTCCCGGATCATAACAAGAGTTCGGCGAAATACACCAGGCGTGCAGAAAGGAGCGTAAGCAGCGACAGCCACCAATGGCAGGACCACAAGCTCAGAGGAAACGCGATACGAGAAAGGATATGACGCGGTGGGCGGCGGGCAGGGATGAGGTGGCTTTCAGACCGAAACCATTTCTGAGACCTTTACATTTCCTGCACCTGCTCTTCTCTGCGCATTAACTGAAGGGGGGGTACAACCAGACGCGAGTCGGCGGTAGAATAAACACATGTACAAGATGTCCTTCTTTCTCGCTATTGTGGGAGTGGCATGGCCAAGCATGCTGCTCGCAGTTGAGGAGCAACCACCTCAAGCATCGGGCTTTAATGAGCGTCTAAACGAAGCATTGGGCTCCGAGGGCGGGGTGGAGGTGTACATGGATCCCGAAGGAAATGTCGGCACCATTCTCGATCCACCGGGTGGGGAGCGCCGCGTCAACGTGCAGCCACCGCAAAGTCCGTCGATGAACCTCGGCCCTCCCCTTCAGCTCAACAACCCTCCATTCCCTCTGCCTCCAACCGTGACTGCCCCCCTGGCACCCTCTCAGGATGTTCCGCAGAAGGCTCGCTAAGGCTGAGCGACACGGCGAGGATTGGATGCGGCGCGCTGGGGTAACCGTTCAGACCAAAATGGTCGGACACCGTTTACTTCTCTATTTCTTTCCCGGGATGACTTTACCTTTCTTATCGCCTTGCGATCTTTCAATTTTGCACTCACCGTTTTCGCAGGTCTTCGCTCGTGCTTGCTGTTTCTTATCACAAGAAATCGTATCCTCTTGGCTAATGGCCGCTTCAAGACATTTTTCCAACTCTTCCTTCGCTTCATTGAAACATTGCGCGCACAGGCTCTGCGCGTAGATAGGAGGTCCAAGCAATAGGAGTAGAAACAACGTGAACGGGAGTTTGACGTGCATACCAGTATCTCCTGTGAGCAGCGCCGCGGAATTCCGAACAATGGTCCTCTAGAATATCACTAAATACGGCGGGACCCTGCAGGGAGAACGGGGTGCGTCAAGACTGAGCATGAGCATGTGAGGGGAGACACGAACTCAGGGACGGGGACGGCTGAGATCGCCGAGGAGGCTGTTAAGTCAGAAATGATTCTGACACCTTTCCCCGCCTTGTCGTTTAGTGGGTCCAGATCCTTTCAGGGGTCGATTCGAAGGGATACACATGAATCATCCAGCCACCGGCTTGCGGAACAAATCGCCCGCCTGCTTGCTGACACTCTGATTCCGTCGCAATCGTCCCTTTGAGCCCGAGTTGTTTGCGGTTCATGCGGCGGCCACTCCCGTCCGGCTGGAAACAGATATTGACGTGGGCATGCCACTGCGCGACGCTCAACGGAACGCGCTCGTTCAACTGGTCCTCGCTCATCCCTCTCGGCGCGGTATACATCGCCCCCTCGAGTTCATAACCCTCCCCGGTTTTCCTATACAAGAGTGCGGTCGGTTCGGCCGACTCAAAGCGAATCTTCGCCTGGAATCGGCGCTGCTTGTTGGCGAAATGATAGTGCTTTGGCTTTCTCTCTGGATGAAGCGGAGCATAGCCGTCGTTCAGAGCCACTCGATAATCCTGGTACTTGGCAAGGGCCTGTCGCAGAGTCTGAACGATCTGATCGGCACGCCTGGCGTCGTCTGCATTCGCCGTTCGCAACGCCGTCCATTTCATGTGGGGCCCGAGATGTTTCTGATGGGGAACCATCATGTCGACAGACCCCTCCGCATGATCATAATGATCCATGTCTGCGCTCTGACCGGAAAACTCTCCTTGGGCCGGCTCACCTGCCTGGGCCGAACGAACGCCGTCCGTAGGAGTGAGCCTGCCTACTGAAAAAGCCAGAACGCAGCTAAGGATAAACCTGAGGCAACGCATTGACGTTGGTACTCCTTGACCAGCCATGATTCCCATCCATTCTATCTTGCGTACTGATTCAAAGCCAGACACCCAGCCCAGACACGCATTGCGAAGCTCTGGCGCGGTGAGCAGCCAGTGGGCCTGTGGCGCCATGTACGAACGCACAACCTAACGCCTAGTTTCCTGGATTGAGCAATTCCAGCAACTCGCCTCTACCCGAACGGGTCTTCAGCAGATGGATGAGTTCAATTCGTAGAGTGCTATTGAGACGTTGCCGTGCCTCAAGCGGTAGGAGAAGAAACTCCACCCCAAACTGATGGCCCTGGACCCATCTGATCATGCCGAGGGAAATTGACAGCGCCGGCGGCTGATTTGGAAGCAGTACACTCACGCGCACCTCACTGCCGCAGAGGACATCTCGATCGCACATGACGGAGCACCCCGTCAGCGACAGAT